>CAJXOV010000555.1 GCA_913057815.1 uncultured Flavobacteriales bacterium | reverse complement strand
TTAACAGGCTCATTGTGGCAAGAAGCTAAACCGAAGAGAGTAAGCAGTAATAAGTATTGGATTTTCATAAGAGAAATTTGTGAGGGCTAATTTAGTTGGAGTTCTTTTCTTAATCCTGAATCTTTCACAGAATTTTTATTCCAATAATCAGATTGAATCGAATTCAATAATTCGGCTTTAGTAGTTAGCATAGGCGCGTCTGCTGCCCATCCGTCAGAATAAGATTCTGTCCAACCCGTTATTTTATAAGGGAAGTCGTTTTCGAAAGTAATAGTTACCGTTCGGTTTAACTCTTCATAAGCTAAAGAGTAAGATGAGGTCGTATTTTCCTTTTTAAGCGTTGCTACGCAGGAATAAGCCTTGGTTTCAGCATGCATTAATCGAAGGTAGAACAAGCTAGGAATCATTTTCGTTTTCCCTTCAGGAAGCTCTTCAGGATTGATTCTGATTTTAGTCCAAATGTCATCTTCTAGTAGGTTTTTATCCAGTTTAATAAGGTCAGACTCTCCCTCAAAGTAGGAGCGGATAGCTACTTCGAACTTCTCTTTGTTCTGAAGTTCCATGTACGTATGTCCACACCACTCTTGGCTAGATGAGGTTATTTTTAAGGAGTGTTCTCCATTTTCTACAGGCATAAATGAAGAAGTCATCATGGAATAAGGGTAAATTCCTGTGGTGAATTTTTTAGTGTGGTTTAATTTCAATACTTGCACATCATTCTCTGAACTGTTATCAGATTTCACCAATTTAGAAGGATTAAATGGTTCCGTAACGAAAACCAGTACGGATTGACCTTTATGGATTTCTCCATAACGAGCTTGGCTAAGAGAGTAGCTAGAGATTTCTGCTTTTCCTCCAAACCAGTATGACTGCATGTCTTGTGGCTTGGATTTTCTAGGAACTTCACTATGATCAGCCGAGGTAGACGCACAAGTAATAAAAACTAGCGAAAGAAGAAAGATTCTGAATAACATGATTTTCAATTTGAACTCTAAAGTAACAGGGATTTACAATTAGAATGTCACAAAAATTCAGAATCCATTGCAAAGCGTAAAACTAGCTTGGAATCTTAGCCAGTTTCAGAATATGAAGAGCATTTTCTCTATCTATAAAGCCTTGGGATTCCATTTTTCCTTTTCCTTTATAATTAGATAACCAGGTTTCTAAAATTTCAGAAGTTCCCGGGAATTCAGAGTTAAGTTCATTCATGTTATTTATTCTCCAGAATGGTGATCCTGGGCTAACTGCTATTAGCTTATCATCCTGCTCTCCTCGATCCAGTAACTTTAAAGCTCCTATGATTTTTATGATCATTTCTGATTCTCTTTCTACAGCAGCTCCTAATACCAAAACGTCTAATGGATCTCCATCACCTCCATTTTCCTTAGATAATAGCGTATTAGGAATGTATCCATAATTGGCAGGGTAAGCCAAGTATTGGACTACTCTAGGAATTCCGTCTTTATGCTCATGTTCTATTTCATTGGATTTTTTATTCAGCTCAAATTTATCCAGTGTTCCAGCAGGGATTTCTATAATGGCTTTAGCGTCTATGTCCAGTGCTGGAGGTAGTTTCCTTTCAAGTCCTTCATCAGTTAAGATTATGTCGCATGAAGCTAGGAAGAGTGCTGGTAAAAGCAAAACGGTAAGTAGAGATTTCATAACAGAAGGATTTATCTCAGCTAAGCTACCGAATAAACGCTTAGGAGATGTTAAGGAAAGATGGTGATTTCAGTTCCTTTCTGCAGCACACTATATAAGTCATTTACATCTTCATTCGTTAGTGAAACACATCCTAAGGTCCAGTTGGCACCTTCATCTATCCATGAGTTCATTCCTTCAGGAACACCATGAATTCCTACTTCTCCTCCTATAGAGGCATTGGCAGAAATAATTCCGTCAGCCTTGGCTTGGTTATGGTTGATAATGGATTGTTCATTTGGGTAATCAAACCATATAAACTTTGACCATTTGGCATGAGGATAAAGACTACGAACTTTAAAAGAACCTTCAGGAGTTTTTCTATCACCCTCCATGAGCTTGGGACCTTCGGGGTTTCCTCCTAATACTATTTTATAGCTACGCAAAACTTTTTTACTATCCCATACCTCAAGTTTATACTCTGATTTAAAAACTTTTACTTGAATATCCTCAGCCGTAATACCAAGAGAATCCACTAATTCTTTAATCGGTTTTCTAACAATCGATTCGTTGGGTGTTTCATGTGTGATAGTAGAACCTGTCTCTTATACACATCTGACGCTGCCGACGAATAGAGAGG
>CAJXOV010000554.1 GCA_913057815.1 uncultured Flavobacteriales bacterium | reverse complement strand
CACCTCTCTATTCGTCGGCAGCGTCAGATGTGTATAAGAGACAGATTTCGATCATATTTTTCTTGAAAGACATCACGCCCTGTGATAGTTACTGTGTTCCATTGTATGAGTCCTTTAATCTGAAGTCTTTTTTTTGTTTCGAAATCAATCGAGCTAACTATTGAATTATGTATACTCAATAAATTGAAAAAGGTGTTTTCAAATCGTTGCGTTTTTAACGTTTTATTTTGGATCACAAATTCTTTTCGAGTCTCACTAAGTTCATCCCTTTGATAACCAAGTTCTTTCTTTTGAAGTAGAATAGTAAATATTATACCTCCTAAAGCCAGACCAGAAAATAAGGCATTTGTAATTCCAAACATATCACCTAAGGTTCCTCTTTCAGGCTTATCTTTTAAAATAAAGTATGTAGCTACCCATAATCCTATTATTAAAATGGTAATTATAATACTCCCGATTATTATTGAATTGTCATTTTCATTTTTTGCTTTACTCATTTTATTTTTTAATTATGGCTAAAGTGCGTTTATGAGGAGAGTACCACATATCCATAGCTTTTATATTAATTATGGAATTAGATCTTCAGAAGAACTTCATTAGAATTCAAATACTATAATCTGTAGTGTCTAATCAAGGTCTCCAAAGATATTTAAATCATTGGTTTAATGGAGGTAGTGTGGAAAACTATGTGGATTTGTGAATAGTGGGTGTCCACTAAGGTTTCTACTTTCTCGCTGCCGCTCGGCTCAACCACCGTTACAGTGGTTTTCAAAAGGGTGTGTTAGTTTGTTAGATATTATATTTGTTTTTAATCAGACTGTATCGATTAATTGTAATTAATCATGGAAAACATGTTGAATACAAGCGATGTAATAGATTCGCAAAGCCAATGAAGAAAATGAGTAGACTATTTCAAATAACTTTAATTTTTTTTATTTCATATGTTTCGTGCTCAACTTTAGACTCTTCCAAAACCTATTCGGAAATTATTTCATCTCAATCCTACATCGTCAAGATTCATTATTATCATGGTAGTGTATTGGGCAGGAGTAGTGCTGATTTAGAAAATCCTTATGAGCTTCTAATAAATAAGAAGGACAGTACATTACGCTATTCTAAGAACAATGCACGAAATACAGAAAATAGGTCTATTTCTCATTCTGAAATAGAATTTATTGAAACTCAATTAGATTCATTATTCCTATCTCACAATCCTTCAAAAGTATATGAAGGCTGCTGCATGTGCAGTAACTATGATTATGAATTAAGTAATGGAAAACAATCTCTATATATCAGACCTCAAGGCAGCGCTGAGGGCCTAATATTCGACATAGAGAAGAGATTCGAATTAAAGCTGATTATGCCGTTATTTTAAGCTGAAAAATCAAAACAAGAATAGATTGTTACGAATATGTTGTAAAACGAAATCCAAGGTGGCTGAGCCCGAGCATCGCGAGGAAAAGTCGAAGCCTCGGATTTCAGTTGGTGATGGTGCTATTCGTGGCCACTAAGGTTTCGACTTTCTCGTTTCACTCGGCTCAACCACCGTTGGAGTTGTATTCAAAAAATCAGCAGAGTGTGTTTTTGTAAAACGCAATGCCAGGTGGCTGAGCCCGAGCACCGCGAGGAAAAGCCGAAGCCCCCGATTTAGATTGGTAATGGTACTATTCGTATCCACTAAGGTTTCGACTTTCTCGTTTCATTCGGCTCAACCACCGTTAAAGTGGTATTTGAAAAATCAGCAGAGTGTGTTTTTGTAAAACGATATTCCAGGTGGCTGAGCCCGACCAACGGGAGGAAAAGCCGAAGCCCCGAGGTTGATGGCACAATTCTACTATTTTAGCTAAATGACTAAAGGTTATATGTATATACTTCAGTGTGATGATGGTACATACTATACGGGAAGCACGAAATATTTAGATCTTCGGTTGAAACAACATCATAGTGGTGATGGTTCTAATTATACAGCTAGACGCCTTCCGTTAGAGCTACTTTATGTAGAAGAATTTACTCGAATAGATGATGCCTTTAATCGAGAAAAACAAATCCAAGGATGGAGCAGAGCTAAGAAACAAGCGCTAATGGGTGGAAGGATAGAAGACCTTCCTGAAATGGCATATTGTTATTCCAGGAAAAGGATTGAGGAGTTGAAGAATAGAAGATGATGAGTTGTGCTATCAGTGGCCACTAAAGTTTCGACTTTCTCGCTTCACTCGGCTCAACCACCGTTACAGTAGTATTCAAAAAGCTGTCTCTTATACACATCTCCGAGCCCACGAGACCTCTC
>CAJXOV010000553.1 GCA_913057815.1 uncultured Flavobacteriales bacterium | reverse complement strand
GATATTTTTAGTGGTAGAGTTCAAGATGTTGAATAGTAAACCACAAGAAACAAAAAAAGCCAAAGAAACAACGTTTCCTTGGCTTTTAAATATTTTACTATTTAATGTTTTTACTTTCCAGACATAATAAAAGGAAGAGATTTACCATCAGTAGAAAGGTACTGAGGAACCTGAGCTCCACCTTCTCTCCATGCATCTATTTCTAGCTTTCTAAGGATAGAATTCGTTAAATCTCTAGATTCTAATCTGTATGCTTCTGCTCTACCTGCAGCTTCTATTACTACAGAAGCAGAATCACCACGTGCAGTTTGAATTTTAGCATTAGCTAGGTAAGTTTGCTCAAGTTCTTTTTTCTGAGCCAATTGGTTTTTCTGATCTTGCTCTTGTTTATCCTCTATGGCCTTCTTAATGATTTCAGGTAAATCCACATCGGCTATCTCTATAAAGGTAACATTTACACGGTAATCATTTAATCTAGTTTCTATAAGACTCTGAATTTCTACTTCCATCTCATCTCTCTTAGTAGAGTAAAGCTCTTCAGCATCATACTTACCAGCCACATCTTTTATAGCCCCTTTAGCAGTAGGTGTAACTATGTTCTGATCCCATCTATCATCTTCACCCTTTTCAGAGTACATCCATCCACCTGCACCTTTTCTTAGCTGGTAGTTTACAGAACAGTCTATGATTACTGTAAGACCGTTTTTATCTAGAACTTCCTGCTCGAAAGGCATAGTTTTCTCCTGAACGCTCATAGTGATGAAATCATTCCATGGGAAAATAAAGTGACGCCCTTCACCATATACTGTTCCCTGATCGATACCTTTACCTGGTCCGTACTGGATAAATTGGAATCCTTCATGACCACCAGGCGTTTTTTGCCACGATGTTAGCATGATGATTACAAATATGGCTAAGACCACTAGTATAGCTATCTTTTTTCCATTTAACTCAGGGAGTTCAACCCTATCAAAATTATTACTCATGTTTCGTTTTTAACTGCTTATTTAGCTGATTTGAATTTCATTACGGCTTCATAGACCAAATAGCCTAGAGCCAGCGAAAGTAGGACAAAAAGTATCCTAGGCATTCCCCCAGACCTCATTATCATCACTACCGAGAAGAACAATGCTGTTCCCAGTATGATTAAACTGAGGACTAACATTCCTACTTTTCTATTTTGAAGTTGCTTTTTATCTTTAAGCGGGACGAATGTTTCTTCGTCTATATGTTCATCTGAATCTTGCATAACTTTGGTTACTTGTATCTGCTTATGAATTTAAGAAATTTTATCTAGCGTTGCAATGTTATTGTTGTCACATCACACACATTTTAAGATTAATTTTGAACTATGAAGAAAATTATAAATTCTCCAAAAGCTCCAGCTCCAATAGGGCCTTATTCTCAAGCGGTGAAGGTAGGTAATACTCTTTACCTAAGTGGACAAATAGCTATAAATGCTGCCACTGGTGAAATGGTGGATGATTCTATTAAAAATGAGACCAAGCAGGTTATGGAAAATATAGGTCATGTGTTAGAAGCAGCTGGTATGGATTTCACTAATTTGTTTAAATGTTCTATCTTCTTAAAAGACATGGATAACTTCTCTGCTGTAAATGAAGTATATGGTTCTTACTTTTCATCTGATTTTCCAGCTCGGGAATGTGTGCAGGTAGCCAAGTTGCCTAAAGATGTAAATGTAGAAATAACGGCTCTAGCAGCTGATAAATAGATAGGTATGGAGTTTCTGAAAAAAATAATGGGTTACTTAAACATTTTTACCATGTTTAAGAAAAGTGAGAAAGGTGAAGGAAAGGACAATACCAGTTTGAGAATGATGCATGGCATGAACAGAATAAGCATATTCGTGTTTCTATTCTGTGTGATTATGATGCTTTATAAGCTTTGTTAGGCTTCTTTTAGGCTCAACTGAATTCTCTTTCTTTCTAAATCAATATCCGTAACTCTCACTAGTACTTCTTGGTCTAAATGAAGTACTTCAGAAGGATCTTCAATGTACCTGTCAGCCATCTGTGACTTATGAATCAGGCCATTTTCTTTCAGTCCTAAATCTACAAAAGCACCAAACTTGGTAAGGTTAGTAACCTTTCCAGGTAGTTTCATTCCAGTTCTTAAATCTGAGATAGTTTTAATGGAATCTTCGAATTGCATAGCTTTAGCAGCTCCTCTAATATCTAATCCTGGTTTTTTTAGCTCATTTAGTATATCCGTCAGCGTTGGCACTGTCTCTTATACACATCTGACGCTGCCGACGAATAGAGAGGTG
>CAJXOV010000552.1 GCA_913057815.1 uncultured Flavobacteriales bacterium | reverse complement strand
GAGATGTAGAGAGGTCTCGTGGGCTCGGAGATGTGTATAAGAGACAGTTCAAGAGAAGTAGCCAACCTTTGTGCTACCATGGCGGCAGAGTTAGGTATAAATACTAAACTAGCTAAAAGAGCTGGTCTACTCCACGATATTGGAAAAGTTTCTGATGAAGAGTCAGAATTACCACATGCTATTTTAGGAATGAAACTAGCAGAGAAATATGGCGAAAAGCCTGAGGTTTGCAACGCCATAGGAGCTCACCATGACGAGATAGAGATGAAGTATATGATTTCTCCAATCGTTCAGGTGTGTGATGCCATATCAGGTGCTCGTCCTGGTGCTAGAAGAGAAGTGGTAGAATCGTACATTCAAAGATTGAAAGATCTTGAGAACCTAGCTTTAGGATATGAAGGAGTGAGTAAGTCATATGCAATACAAGCAGGTAGAGAATTAAGAGTTTTAGTGGAAAGTGGAAAAGTTACTGATTCAGAAGCTGATCAATTGTCATTTGACATCTCTCAAAAAATTCAAGAAGAAATGACTTATCCTGGACAGGTTAAAGTCACTGTAATAAGAGAAACTAGAGCTGTAAACATAGCCAAATAGACCTCTGTACAAAACATTTAAAAAGCCTTTTCATTGAAATGAAAAGGCTTTTTTGTTTTACGGACTTAGCGTTTAATTCTTAATTGAATGACCATCTGTAACAGTCTTCATTTTTAACATGAAATAATGTATAACCAATTTCGTTATCCTCTCTCCTATTAACTGTTACTGATACTTTAGCTAAAAAGACCCTATCCATTTGAATCCAGAAAAAAAGATAATGAATGCTTTCGGGTGGCAAAGCATAAACGTGGTTTGTCAATCGGTTTTACAACTAATCTTTAATGCTATTATTGCCAGGTTGATTCTTCCAGAATCCTTTGGTATAATGGCTATAGTTCTTATAGTTACTAGTTTTATCGATATTTTCGCTCAAGTAGGAATAGGACCAGCTATCATTCAGAGAAAAGACATTACCGATAAACAAGTCTCTTCCAGTTTTTATCTTTCCATTCTACTAGGCTTATGTTTCTTTATATTATTATGGTTCACTGCTCCTGCCATAGCCAATCACTACAATGACCTTAGACTAACGGATCTACTCCAAGTAACTGGATTTAGCTTTATCCTAGCTTCTATAGGCATAGTCCCAAAGTCTATACTTTATAAAAAGCTTAAATTCAAGCAGCTTTATATCTCTACTATGATTGGAATGTTCATCGGACTTATAGTCGTTGGACTTCCTATGGCATTCTATGGATTAGAGGTTTGGGCTATAGTTGCCTACTTATTAGTTCAAAATGCTGTTATGACAGTCTGTTACTGGTATTTTGAACCGGTTTCTTTAAAAGGAAAGCCTACTATCAAATTTGCAACGCCACTAGTAAAATATGGAGGAGGAAGCACGCTATTCACACTATTCAACTATTTATCCTCAAAAGTTGATACGCTAATAGTCTCTAACTATGGAGCAGGAAATAATGGAGATAGCACAGATAACAACTGGAACGAAACAGGGGTTTATGACCAATCCATCAAAGTAATCGGATATCCCATAACCATTATAGGCAAGCTATCAGATAGTGTTATGTTTAGTGGGCTAAGTCTAATACAGGATCAGGTTCAAAAACTAAAATTTGCTTTTAGATCGGCTTTTTCGGTTTTGGCAACGGTCTCACTTCCTGCCTCTATTTTCTTATTCATTTACTCTAAAGAAATAGTTTTAATTCTTTTAGGAGATCAGTATTATTCAGCTATTCCCATAGTTCAGTTTTTATTCTTAGGACTTTTCTTTAGAACAATCATAAAGCTCTGTGACTCTATAGTTAGGGCGTTAAACCGAGTATACACTGGCGCTCTCATCAAACTAATCTATTTTTTATGTGTGGCTGGATTCGTTTACATTATGGCTACCGATATTTCTAAAGATCTGGGGATTTACTGCGGACTCAAAGGAGTAGCTCTAGCATTACTAGCAGCTATTCTAATTCAGTTCATGATTATGGTAGCTACTTGTTTAAACATATTAAAACTTCCGCTTTCTGAACTGTTTAAGCTTATAAGAGGCCCCCTTGTAATATCTATACTAGCTGGAGTGATTTGTTTTGGACTTGAGAATTTTTTCGCATCCATTATTCAATCGGATGGTTTTATGGCTCAAATATTACTATTACTAATTGGGTTAATTGGTTTTGGCCTTTCATACTTTATTATCTGTCTCTTATACACATCTGACGCTGCCGACGAATAGAGAGGTGT
>CAJXOV010000551.1 GCA_913057815.1 uncultured Flavobacteriales bacterium | reverse complement strand
GCTAGATCTTGGTTTTCAGAAACTCCCGTTATTAAAGGCTCCATTAAAAAATAGAACAACGCAAACAAAAGAACGGAAGATGCAATGGCATAGTTGATACTATTTTTAAATATAGTACCGATGTCTGGCAAGTTACCTTCACCTATTCTTCTAGCAGTAAGAATCTGCGTGCCAGCAGAAAGACCTACACCTAACATGACTCCGGCTATATAGAAAAGGCCACTACTGTTGGCAGCATTAAATGAGTCATCGTTATGCAAATCGCTTATAAAAAGATTATCGAAGAAAAGAACAAAGAATTGAACAAATGTTCCTAATCCTATAGGCACAGCTACTTTAAGAATAGCGTTATATGAAATGTCTATTCCTTTGACTTTTGCCGTGGTTTCTTGATGCTTTTCCTGACTCAATTTTTAATCTACTTGTATAACCAGTCCTTTCAAGTATTCACTTTCGGGATGATAAATATTTACTGGGTGATCTGCTGGCTGATGAAGCTGGTGAAGAATTCTAACTTTTCTTCCTTCTGCTATAGCTGCTGCTGTTATGGTGTGCGTAAACAATGACTTGTCTACAGCCTGCGAACATGAAAAGGTGAAAATTAATCCTCCAGGCTTAATGTGATTTATAGCATATGAATTTAACCTTTTATATCCTTGTATAGCCTTATGTCTTACTCTTTGGTGTTTAGCGTAAGCTGGTGGATCTAAGATGATTATATCATAATCTTCATCCATTTCCTTCAAGTAATCGAGAGTGTCAGACTGAATACATTTGTGCTTTTTTTCGTCTAAGTTGTTAGCCTTTACGTTTCCTTCTGCTAATACTAATGCTTTTTGTGAGCTATCGAGGCTATGCACTAATTCTGCCTCGCGTTGCAACGCATACACACTGAATCCACCTGAATAACTGAATGTATTTAATACTTTTTTTCCTTTTGAATATAGACCTAGCAAGTCTCTGTTGTCTCTTTGATCAATGAAAAAACCAGTTTTCTGGCCTGTAATCCAATCTATTTCAAATGTGTTTCCGTTTTCAGTGGCTTTATGAGGAGTTTCACAAGTACCGAAAAGGTACGTGTTCTCAACATCCATATCATGATTCTTCCTCATAAACTCCGCACTTTTATCATAAACTGCGGTAAGATGTTCTCCAAGTTCAGATTGTAATGCATCACAGATCAGTTGTCTGTGATTAAACATTCCCAAACTGTGACACTGCATCACCGCTACACCATTATAAAAGTCGATAATTAATCCAGGTAAGTGGTCTCCTTCAGCATGTATTAATCTGAAAATGTTGTTATGGCTGTTTCCTATAAACCCTAAGTTTTTTCTGAGGTGAACAGCATTTCTTATTTTCTCTTTCCAGAATTCGTCATCGATTTCGATATCTTCGAAAGAGATTACTCTGGCTGCTATGGTAGTTCCTTCGGAGTAATGTGCTAATCCTAAGAATCCACCTTTGTTAGCATGGATAGCTACTATTTCTCCATTTTTAGGATGTCCTTCCACATCTTTTATAGCACCAGAAAACACCCAAGGATGAAATCTTCTTAGTGGTTGATCTTTCTTAGATTTTAAAAACAGTTTAGGATGTACGCTCATTCTTTTTTTATTTGAACTGCGAAATTAGAGAATTACCCTGCTTAGAAAGTGCTTATTAGATAAAATATCTGTTTTAGTTTAAGCGGCTGTTAGACAGATGTTTTAATTAAAGAGTCTCCCCTTTTTTATTTATTCAGTCTTTCTTGTTCTTCTTTGGCTTTTTGGTCTAAATAATTTTTTAGAAAATCGGAATCTTCGTTTATTATTGGAAAAGAAAGTATGTACGTTATACTGTTGGTCATTCTATTCATATCCTCGCACATTTGCTCAAATTCATGTGGCTCTATTTGATCTTTTTTAGTCTCAAAATGATAGTAAAGCTGAATAGAACCATCTTCTAAAACGGAACTTTTATATGTGTATGTGAAACCGTCATTATCAGCTTCTATTAGAATGCTTGGGTCTTGAACGTTTACTGGTAATTTGAAAGTGGTTATCTGAGTGTAGTTGTTTTTGTGAGGTATGTAAACAGGAAACTTCTTTTCTTCACAAAGCAGTGGTGTTACATAATCATATAAGTAAAGAGGTTCGTATGTAAACTGATTCATTTCGTAAGGCGAGGATCTTTTAGTCCAAAATCCATCTATTTCATACGCTTCTAATGTTGTGAAATTATTGGAAGACAAACTGTCGATTGTACTCAAACGACTCGTTTCTTCTATTCTAGGGAAGAGTGTAATAAGTC
>CAJXOV010000550.1 GCA_913057815.1 uncultured Flavobacteriales bacterium | reverse complement strand
CACCTCTCTATTCGTCGGCAGCGTCAGATGTGTATAAGAGACAGATATATAATCAAGTCAAATTTGATTTCATTGAATTAGATTCAATGCAATGGCATCATGATTTCGCTGACAAATACAATGGTAATAACAACCTTGCAATACACAAAGGAAAACTAAAACAGAATGATTTAGAATATCATTTTTTGATCGATCAATTTTGTTCCTTAAGAATATTAACTGACTATGGAATTGAGCAGTATTTTAAATTTGATCAATCACTTAAACCAAATTTATAAGCTTAGCTCTTAGCTAAATTTTATTCATAGAATAAGTGCCTATTACAAATGGAAGTTTTAGCACTATTTAATATTCTCATCTCAGGAATCATATATAGCTCTATCATCAGCCCAAGCGGCTATTAAGGAAAAAACCAACATAAAGAGATATGTCGAGAGCATTTCTAAAATTATAAAAAAACATTCGTAACCTCTAATCAAACAGGACAATCAACAACTAAATTGGGGTTCGACTTTCCTCGTTTCGGTTGAGTTGTCGAAACTTTAGTGGCTCATTTATTCCTAAGACCAAACCAAATCCAAAACAGAAGTTAGATTCCCAATGAGATTGTAATCTGTTATTTAATTCATTCTTTTGTACTCATGAAGTTATTCTATCAATTTTCAGCTATGTGCTTTCTAACTTTTCTTGTTACAAGCTGCTCGGGTCCTTATGAATATTGGGATGTATCTCAATTTAATATAAATGAATCTATATTAGATGATCAAGAAGATGTAACACTTATTTATTCTAGTGGAAGTCCGGATAAGTCTGAAGTTGATTTTTACGTTCACTTAGTTGTCGTGTCAGATGCAAGTGGTGACACAGTAAATATCCTATCACCAGTCAGCAATCGTTTTACTCAAAATGATCTTAATACAACGTTCACTTTTAGTGATCAACATAGCGCAGCAGTTAAGGCCATTCAAAACCTAGACAACCTCAAAGAGGAGAATTTAAACAAGGTAAACTTTAAAGAATATTCTAAAGTAGCTAGAGATCCTAAATTCGATTTTATAGCCGATAATAAATTTCCAACTACTATTGGAATGATTGGAGACATGTTCTACAAGTAAGCAGTTAAGCAGTAGGCAAAATCACTTTCACCATCCAAAACCGGGGCTTCGACTTTTCCTCCTTTCAATCGGGCTCAGCCACCTTATATTCGTTTTCTTCACTCAAATTCCTATTGAACTCTATTGTAATTGTGATTGAACCGAGCAGTTGCGAGAGAATCGAAACTATTATGACCCAATCAGCACTATGATCACAGTTTATCCACACGCCAGAGCAACCGGATAGCTTCCTAAAGCCAAAGAAATCAATCCAAACTTGAACACCCAGCAGAAACTAACAGCCACTTTAATCCGCAAAAGAATTATTGTCCAGCAACAATAAATGAGATTTTTTCAGCATGCAATGAATCGAAAATGTGAAGAATATAATTTCCTTTACTTAGTTCACTAATGTCAATTTGAGACTCAAAAGTCTCAGACTTAACCAGTCGACCAGAAGAATCATAAATTTCCATTTTAGTTGGAATCCAAGTAGTATCAATTTGAATTTGAAGAACGTTAGATACTGGGTTTGGGAAGATGTTGGCCACAGATGACGCACCATACTCGGTCAATGAATTCACCTGATCTAATTTCCATATTTTACCGTTCTGGCCACAAGCCCATCCTTTCCCTTCACTGACAAATTCAAGATCCCAGGCTTCAGCTAATGTAGCTGTCTCTGATGAGTACGTCTGTCCTAAATCTGGACTTTGGGTTATATAACTCCCATCACTTGAGTACACCAAACTGTAAAGTGTCTCTCCTGCGAGTTCCATATCTGTCACATTGATCACATCTGGATCAATTTCCATCGTTCCATTAAAAGCATCGATTAATCCGAAGGAATAATGATAGGCCATGCTCACAACACCACTTTCACCATCTGCTGTCATTATGAAGCAGTCATCGGTTATGGGAGGGAAACCAAATCCTATCTCCTGCTGAACCCAGCTTTGTCCACCATCTAAAGTTTCGTAAAGATTCCAACCTGCAGAAAACCAATGCTCAGTATCTAAAAATTCAATTGTAGCCTGGTGATCTGGTTTAATGAATTCTGTCCAAGTAACTCCAAAGTCAAGTGTTTTCCAATACTTATAGGCCATTAAAGAAGTTTGAGGTACATCTGAATACGATGCCGAAATCACTCCAATATTTCCATCGAAGTTCATTCCTGTCCCTGTCTCTTATACACATCTCCGAGCCCACGAGACCTCTCTACATCTCG
>CAJXOV010000549.1 GCA_913057815.1 uncultured Flavobacteriales bacterium | reverse complement strand
TACACCTCTCTATTCGTCGGCAGCGTCAGATGTGTATAAGAGACAGCCTTTTATAGAATAAACTAAACTAGGATATTGAGTACTCCTACTTTTAGTGATTTCTCCGTGTAAATGTAAAATATTGGAACTGCCAGAACGCTCATGAAGATCATCTACATTTTGCGTAATAATTTGAACTTGGTGGTCTTTCTCTAATTCCGCAAGAATTAAATGAGCTTGATTAGGAGTAGACTCTATGACATTCTTTCTCCTTTTATTGTAAAAATCCAGAACTAATTCTCTGTTCTTATTCCATCCTTCAGGAGAGGCTACCTCCTCAATCTTATAACCTTCCCAAAGGCCATCAGCCCCTCTAAAAGTAGCAATACCACTTTCTGCACTAATTCCAGCTCCAGTTAATGCAACTATTTTCACTTTAGACTGCTATTACTTCTTCTACTTCTTCTAATTTACTCTTCAACAACCCTTCTATACCACCTTTTAGGGTTTGCATACTTGAAGGACAACCATTACATGCTCCTTTTAATTCTACGTAAACTTTTCCATCTTTAAAAGCTCTAAAATCGATGGCACCTCCATCCTGTTCTACTGCAGGTCTAACGAATTCATCTAGCAATGAAATTATTTGATCATCAAATTCGGTAGGAATGGCGCCTTCCAAATCTTTTAATTTAGCTTCTCTTTCTGGAGAAATGTCAGCTGGATCCTCGATTACTTGATTATTTTCTGGAACAAAATTAACAGTGTTCTCATTTTCCATTAACCAATCTCTGATGTAGCCACGCATTTGTTGAACCACTAATTCCCATCCTATACTTTCATCTTTAGTAATAGTAATATAATTAGAACTAATGAAAACTCCTTTTACAAATGGAAAGTGAAACAGTTCTTTAGCCAAAGGGGAAGAATCTCCTACCATTTCAGCATCAGTATAGTCTACCTGTTTACCATCCTTAATCAACTCTCTGTCTGTTACGAATTTCATAGTAACAGGATTAGGAGTCATTTCGGCATATACATCTGTAGGGATTAATTTCTTTTCCATAGAACAAAGGTACGCTCGGAATTTTCTAATTCAAAGAATATACCGCGCCATGAGATAAATTTGAAACATTTGTGAATAACGGAATCACTTTCACTTTAAGAGAACTCAAAATAGGAAGATCCGAAATAATCTCTATTGCCTCTATTTCAGATACCGACTCCATAATAATCCAAAATTTATTCTTAGTTACACTTTCGGCATAATTCAAAACTATTCCTTCGGATATGAGATCTGTTAAAATGAGACGGTGTTGATTGTATTCTAAATCACTAAATAATCTTTCTCCTCTTTGAGTTAATTCTATCATATAAGTCATGGCGTATTATTGTTGGTTAAACATGAATAACCAAAAACGAGACCAACATTACAAAACATTGACTACGAGACAATTACAACCTTACTTCTTTATCAATATCCATGAAAACATCGAGCACATGGATCTCTTCCTCATCCAATCGAAAATAGATCCTATGATTCCAAGCTAAGACGCTTCTATAATCTCCATCCAACCTACCAAATTTGGCTACACGACTATCCTTCTCTGGATTTACGCCCAACATCCTTAGCCTATTTAGAATAGCGTCTTTAGCCTTATCAGCGCCAAGAAATCCATTCATTTGATGCTTTGAAATAATCCTTTTCATAGAATTAACAGCTCTGTCAGATATAATTACTTTTCTTTTTTTCAAGATTTTTAAAGCTTAGTAGTCACAAATATACTAAGCTATTTTTCTCAATACCATGAAATCGATTCAACTTCACATTACTTAATACACAACTCATTTGAATAAAATCTTAACTCACTATGATCTAGCTAGAATACATGTAATTAAATTTGTGCATATAAACACCAAATTATGACACGAATACTTCTGCTAGCAATTACACTCTTATTTTGCTCTTTTGGTTTTGCTCAAAAAGCACCTCTTGATTTAGAAAATGCTGTGATGGGCTACTACAATGGGTTGTATCCCGAAAGTATAAGGGGGCTCCAATGGATTCCTAATTCAGAATTATATAGTGCAGTAAACAATGACATTCTTTACGTTTTTGACAAGTCAGGTAAAATCAAGAAAAAACTGACTTTGGCTGAAATAAAAACAACCATTAACAATCCAGAATTGAGCTACATGCCTAGATTAATTTGGGAAGACCAAAACTCAGTTTCACTAGTCATCAAGGACAAACTATACATAATAAATCCTTTTAAAAATCAACTTAAAAAGTTTGTAGACCTTCTGTCTCTTATACACATCTGACGCTGCCGACGAATAGAGAGGTGTA
>CAJXOV010000548.1 GCA_913057815.1 uncultured Flavobacteriales bacterium | reverse complement strand
AGCGTCAGATGTGTATAAGAGACAGTGACTTAGGTGAATATTCTATTCTCCTTGATGGCGGGCTTCATTATTTGCACTTAGTAGAATCAGAAACATACCCTGAAAATACAACTCCGAATCCGTTGCTGGTTAATACTTTTCAAGGAAGTCAAGAGTCTGTTAACTTTGGTGTTCAGGATGGCTCAACTGTTGTTGTCATAGATGTTGAGTTAATCTCGCAGGTGAGTGCTTATCCTTGTGACAATCAGGTAACACACCAGGTTATGATTTCCAATAAAGGAAACACTGAAATTGATGGAGATGTAAAAATTGTTTTTGATCAACATTTTCAGTTAATTCAACCTCAAATAGAGGGTGATTCAATTGTAGAAGATTGTCATTATTATTCATTTGAAGAGTTACAACCTGGCGAAGAAATTCAATTGAGTTTTGAAATAACCACTCCAACAGTGGACTTAATTGGAAGTACTTTAGCTAGTAGTGTAGAAGCTTCTGGACATTATTGGGGTTATTCAGATGAAGATCAAGATAATTTAGCTCTCCAAGTTCAGTGTGCATATGACCCAAACGACAAACAAACTTTCCCAAAAGGCTGGTCTGAAGAGAATTACATTCCTAATGATACAATTCTTGAATATTTAGTCAGATTCCAAAACACAGGAAATGCTCCTGCTATTGACATCCATGTTTTGGATACTCTTGATTCAAACCTTGATTGGAATAGCTTTGAAGTGATAGCGAGTTCTCATTCTGTAATGACCAGTTTTGACATGGAAAAAGGAGCAATAGACTTTTATTTTAGAAACATTATGCTTCCTGATTCTGTTAACCACGAACCAGAATCTCATGGGTTTATCCTTTATAAAATAAGACCATATTCAAATTTGCCTTTGCTGACAGATTTAAATAATACGGCATATATTTTCTTTGATAATAATCCGGCTATAGTCACCAATACCACTTCTAATATTATTTACGATTGTTCTTTGTTTGAGATTGAAATTGAGCAGGATATGGTCAATCTTTCAGCTAACCAAGCTGATGAGTATCAATGGTATTTTAATGGACAAATTATAGAAGGAGCTAATGAAAAGGATTACTTTCCTCGCCATGAAGGTTTCTATTCAGTTTGGTTAAAGAACGGTTTCCCGTGTGAAGGTATTTCTGAAGAGATTTTTCTACCAGCTGGCTTAGTGGAGAATTTCCAAAATGCTCCTTTCCTTTTTCCCAATCCTAGTGATAACTCAACCACTTTATTTATTCCCGAATTAGATTCTGTCAATTCTATTGTAGTCTTTGATTCTTCAGGTAGACAAATCGTTACTTATAATTTGGCAGATCACTCTCATTTCTTTGAACTTGATATCTCCAAATTGAATTCAGGGATGCATCAGGTTAGAATTCAAAAAATGGACGATACTTTTATAATTTTGAAACTAGTGATTCAATAATCCAATCAAAACATCCCCAACTGCCCATCCAATCTAGGCCGTTTAAAAGAAGAACAATCAAGTGGTTCTAGCTCCTTGGTTTTAATGTGTTTTCTGGTGGCAATGGCTACCATATCTTTGATTTGTTTGGCTATGTTTCCGGAGCCACTCATGCGGTGTTTCCATGCGGAATCATTTAGGTTTCCACCATGAGTTTCTTTGATATGATTTAGCACTTTTTCTGCTCGATCTGGATAGGCTTTTTTCACCCATTCACTAAATACAACAGCTATCTGTCCGTTCAATCTCACCATGATGTATGACATTCTATATGCACCTCGTTCGCCTATTTCTTTGGCTATATTCATAATCTCATGACTATTTAATCCAGGGATTATTGGAGCTAAGTTTACATTCACATTTATACCATTCTCAGTGAGTGTTTTAAGCGTTTTTAAACGCTTTTTAGCACTTGATGTACGTGGTTCCATGGCTCTTTGTAAATCTTCGTCTAATGTGGTAATAGTTAGAGTTACGCGTAAAAGGTTCTTTTTGTTGAGCTCTTTTAGCAAGTCGAGGTCTCTCAGAATAAGCGCGTTTTTAGTAATGATTCCCACAGGGTGGTTACACTCATTCATTATTTCTAGTAGCTTTCTAGTGAGTCCAAATTTTCGTTCGCATGGCTGATAACAATCTGTGTTTCCACTAAGCATTATCATCTCGGGATTCCATGATTTTTTGGCTAAAGTTTTCTTCAATAATTCTGGCGCAGACTCCTTTACTAATATCACCTTTTCAAAATCTTCACCAGCAGAATAACCCCAATATTCATGTGAGTTTCTAGCGTAACAATACACACATCCATGCTCACATCCCTGACTGTCTCTTATACACATCTCCGAGCCCAC
>CAJXOV010000547.1 GCA_913057815.1 uncultured Flavobacteriales bacterium | reverse complement strand
TCTCCTAGGAAAATGAGAAAAATGGCTGATTTGGTTAGAGGTAAAGATGTGTTTCAAGCTTTAAATATGTTAAAGTTTAGTAAGCAGGAAGCTTCTATACGATTAGAAAAATTGTTAAGATCTGCCATAGCTAATTGGGAAGCTAAGAACGAAGGTTCAAGAGCTGATGAATCAGGACTAGTAATTAGCCAAGTAAAAGTGGATAGTGCTAGAATGTTAAAGAGGGTTCAGCCGGCTCCACAAGGAAGAGCGCATCGAGTAAGAAAGAGATCTAATCACGTAACGCTTATAGTAGACAATACTTCCAAATAGAAAGAATAATGGGACAGAAAACAAATCCAATAGGAAACAGATTAGGATTCATCAAAGGATGGGATTCGAATTGGTATGGAGGTAATGATTACTCTGATAAGCTTGCAGAGGATGATAAAATCAGGAGATACTTGCATGCAAGACTTCAAAGAGCAAGTGTTTCTAAAATTATTATAGAGAGGACTCTTAAAGTAGTTACTGTTACTGTAATGACAAGTAGACCAGGTGTTATTATCGGAAGAGGTGGTTCTGAAGTGGATAAGTTGAAGGAAGAGTTGAAAAAACTTACGAAGAAGGAAATTCAGATCAATATTTATGAGATCAAAAGACCTGAGCTGGATGCTAAGTTAGTAGCGGACAGTATTGCAAGACAAATAGAAGGAAGAATTTCATTTAGAAGAGCAGCTAAAATGTCTGTCGCTGGAACTATGAGAGTTGGTGCTGAAGGTATCAAAGTTCAGATTTCAGGTAGATTAAATGGAGCAGAGATGGCGAGAAGTGAGTCGTATAAGGATGGAAGAATTCCTTTACACACTTTTAGAGCTGATATAGATTATGCATTAAGTGAAGCTCATACTACATATGGTAGAATCGGTATTAAGGTTTGGATATGTAAGGGTGAAATTTATGGTAAAAGGGATCTATCGGCAACTGCTGGTTTAGAAAAGAATCAGTCAAGAGGTGGAGCTAGATCTCCAAGAAGAAAAAAGTAAGAACAAAGGTTAAAAGGACATAAACATGTTACAGCCAAAACGAACGAAATTTAGAAAGACCCAGAAGGGAAGAATCAAGGGTCTTGCTTATAGAGGTAGTGATATCACTGCAGGTTCATTCGGACTTAAAACTCTAGATGAAGGATTTATAACTTCCCGACAAATTGAGGCAGCACGTATCGCATTAACTAGATACATGAAGAGAGAGGGTAAAGTATGGATAAGAATATTTCCAGACAAGCCAATGACTTCTAAGCCTGCTGAAGTAAGGATGGGAAAGGGAAAGGGAGCTCCTAGTCACTGGGTGGCTGTTGTGAAACCTGGAAGAATAATGTTCGAAGCTGAGGGAGTTCCTTTGGCAGTGGCTAAAGAAGCCTTAAGACTTGCAGCTCAGAAACTGCCAGTTAAAACTAAGTTTGTAGTTAGACCAGATTACGTAGAATAGAGAAACATGAAAGGATCAGAATTGAAAGACTTGTCTGAAAAAGACTTGTTAGAAAGACTTAATGAGTTAAAAGAGGCTCTTGGTCAAATGAAATTTCAGCACTCTGTTACAGGGCTAGAAAGTCCTATACAGATTAAAGGATCTAGGAGAGATGTAGCTAGAGTCTTGACAGAACTGAATAGTAGAAAAGCTAAATAATTAAGGTTAGAAAACATGGAAAAAAGAAACCTTAGAAAGGAAAGAATCGGAGTTGTTACAAGTAATAAGATGACTAAGTCAATTACAGTGGCAGTTGAAAGAAAGGTAAAACATCCTATGTACGGGAAGTTCCTTAAAAAGACAACTAAATTAGTTGCTCACGATGAAGAAAATACGTGTAACATCGGTGATACGGTGAAAATTATGGAGACAAGACCTTTGAGTAAGAGAAAGTGTTGGAGACTTGTTGAAGTAATAGAAAGAGCTAAGTAATAATAGTTAAGATTTAAAACTATGATACAAACAGAGTCAAGATTAAAAGTAGCGGACAACAGTGGTGCTAAGGAGGTACTTTGTATAAAAGTACTAGGAGGTTCTAAAAGAAGATATGCTTCTGTAGGAGACAAAATAGTTGTGTCTGTGAAGTCAGCGATGCCTTCTGGAGGAATTAAGAAAGGAGCTGTGTCTAAAGCGGTAGTTGTTAGAACTAAGAAAGAGATTAGAAGACAGGATGGTAGTTACATCAGATTTGATGATAATGCTGCAGTTTTGTTGAACGCTGGAGGAGAGCTAAGAGGTACTAGGATCTTCGGACCAGTAGCCAGAGAACTTAGAGAAAAGGAATACATGAAAATTGTTTCTGTCTCTTATACACATCTGACGCTGCCGACGAATAG
>CAJXOV010000546.1 GCA_913057815.1 uncultured Flavobacteriales bacterium | reverse complement strand
TACACCTCTCTATTCGTCGGCAGCGTCAGATGTGTATAAGAGACAGATTATAAATTCACCTGGAATCCACGTAATGTTGTGTTAGCAGGACAAGGAAGTGCAGCTAGATTTCTGCAAAACGGTAAATTTAAGTTTCTACCCTACCATAATTTATTTAGAAGAACCAAAGAAATTGAGATAGATAATTATGGAATGTTCGAAGGGTATGCGAATAGAGATTCTTTGAGTTATGTAGATGTTTATGGATTGCAGGGGATTCCTACTATTTATAGAGGTACATTAAGAAGAAAAGGATATTCAGAGGCGTGGGATGTTTTTGTTCAATTGGGCTGTACGGATGATTCGTATGTAATGCCGGAAACTAAAAACATGACTTATAGACAGTTCATTAACTCGTTTTTAATTTATCACGTAGATCAGCCAGTAGAAGATAAATTACAAGCATCATTAAATTTATCAGATGAAGTAATGAGTAAATTGAAGTGGTTAGGGATTTTTGAAGATAGAAAGATAGGAGTTGAAGGGCTGTCTCCGGCAAAAGTTTTGCAGAAAAAACTTGAAGAAAAGTGGACTCTTGATCCAGAGGACAAGGACTTGATAGTAATGTGGCATCGATTTAGTTATACGTTGAAAGGAAAAGAATATGAAATTATTTCTTCGTTGGCTGTAGAAGGAGAAGATCAAACATATACTGGAATGTCGAATACTGTTGGACTGCCTTTAGGAATAGCTGTGAAATTAGTTCTTCAAGGAAAATTAAATTTAAAAGGAGTTCACTTGCCAGTGATTCCAGAAATTTATGGTCCTATACTGTCAGAGTTAGAAGAGCTAGGAGTAGTGTTTACTGAAAAAGAATCTGAATGCTGAGAATTGCTTTAATCATAGCATTAGTAATAGTAAACTTGGCTTTATTAGCCCAATGTACGACTCCTCCAGAGTCTTTTGTTTTAGATACTAAAGAGGATTATATAGAAGTTGAAGATTTGGCCATTGACTTAATGGAATGCATGATTAAAAATCCTACAGGGCTTAATGAAAAGGAGATCGAGCAAGCCAAAGCTTTTTGTCTAGTTTGGTTGGGGGGAACACCTAGTATGACTGTTGAAGTTGATACCAAAATAGCCCTGTTTTTGGATGATAATCCGGAGTATTTATACTTCTATATATTTTCATTGGCTTTGGTAGAAAATGAGTTTCCCGAAGATGTAATAATTGAGAAAGAAGAAGAAGCGATGCACTTGCTAGCTAGATATGATGAGTTGTTAAGCTCAAAAAAGAAGAATAAACATCTAAAGAAATTTGAGAAGCTTTATCAGAAAAACAAGCTTGCACAAGAGTTAGAAGAAATCAAAAAAAAATGCGCCAGTTCTCGTTAGAGCTGACGCATTGATTTAGTATAAATACTGCTGGAATCATTATTCTTTATTGTGATTAACTTTTTTCTTCTTTTTAGCGTTTTGTTTTAACGCTGCTTTATTTAAAAGGTAATTGTAATCTTCTATCATATTGTCTGTATATGATTGGTTATGATTGAATTGCTTGCTCTTTTTGTCAAACTCAACTATGGCTATGGGAAAGTCTAATCTAGAAACATCGATTCCTTTTAAGTCCTCTTCTCTTACAAGGTCTATATGGCATTCATAGGGTTCTAAATTTCGAGGCATTCTTTCTGATCTTGTGTCAAAAATGATATACTTAGACATGAATCCATCTTTTTCGACAACTAAAGCTACATACTTATTATGAGGAATAATTAACTCAAATGAACCATCAGGTGCTGTTGTTGAAGACCAGATGAGATCGTTTCCTTCAAAAGCCTTGATTTCTGCCTCATGTGATTTCTTTCCTTTTTCAGTAATAAATCCTTTTATAAGTAGTGATGAATCGGTGGCTTTCATTAAAAAGCAGGATATCATTAAGAAGGAGAGTAATATTGTTGATTTTAACTTCATGTCTTATTCGTTTTTCTGTTATAGAATACAGCTTAGTGTACGGAGGTGGACCGTAAGTGGTTGTCTATGATTTGTGTAGGTTGTTTCTTACATGGGGTTGTGAACTATTAGTACTCTGGACATGCAGTAATATAAATTGATTTGATAGTATGAATTAGACTCTCTAAAGAGAATTTATACCTTAATTTTACCAGTTAATGAAGACGTTTAATATTCCTGAATTTTATCAGTCAAGTCTGATAAGTAAAATAAAGCAACAAAGAAAATCTGAGGATCCTAGAAAAAAGGACTTCTCACCTTCCGTGCTAAATTTTGGTAGCCTTGAGATTATGTTGGCTAGGCATTTTGGGTTTTGTTATGGAGTAGAAAATCTGTCTCTTATACACATCTGACGC
>CAJXOV010000545.1 GCA_913057815.1 uncultured Flavobacteriales bacterium | reverse complement strand
AGATGTAGAGAGGTCTCGTGGGCTCGGAGATGTGTATAAGAGACAGACCTACGACCTTCAGAGTATCATGGGAAAGTATGATCAAAGGGTCAGAATAAAAACGTTAAACAAAAGGGCTACTATCATTTCAATAGGACTCTCTACTGATGACCCAGCATTAGATACTAAACTAGTTAGTTTGCTCATGAATAGAACTATAGAGCAGATAAAAAGTAATGAAGTTACTTTAGCTACTAATACTGCCGATGCTCTAAGAGGAAAGCTAAGCGAGAAATTACATGAGCTGGAAGGCCTGAGTCTTAATCGACAGAAATTAAAGCAGAAAGAGTCCATTACGGATTACAGCATGGATATCAGGTCTAAATTAAAAGAGCTTTCATCTTTATATGAATATCGAGAATCTCTTTTGTCTGATAAAACTGGATTAATAAACAACTTAGAGGAATTACAGAAAAATGGAATTTTGATTTCACCTCTGTTTTTAGCTAATAAAGAACCTTCATTGTATAAGTCAATCCAGGAGTATCACTCAATGGTGATTGAATTAGAATCTGATAAGATTCTGAAGAGTGCAAAGAATCCATCAATTTTAACAAAACAGAATCAAGTGAATACGATGAAAAGTTTTGTTTTACAAAAGCTAAAAAATATCATTGATCATCATGATTTTCTTGTCGAAGATGTGACAGAACAGGTAAATAGATTTAATACTGAGATTGATGCATTTCCACTTATGGAAAGAGACTTAGGATCTTTAGAAAGAAAGATTGCGTATTTGGAAAAAGAAACTTTTAGAATTAATAAGAAGCTTTCTGAAACTCTAATGGCTCCTAATTATAATTCATCCAATATAAATGTTCTAGAAAAAGCCAGTCCTAAGGCTAAGCCGTTTGCTCCGCTGAAAGCTGAGGGGTATATAGTTACACTTTTAATTGTTCTGTTTTTTCCTCTTGTTGTAGTGTTTTTAGATGGGATTAGGGGGAGTAGGATCTTTTCTGAAGCACAAATTGAGCAGCTAATAAAGGAGAAGCCTGTTAGCATGTTAAACAGATTTATATTTAAAAGAAAGAGGCCATTTATTTTTTCAGGAAAAGGAGAAAGGTATTGTGAAGAGTTTATTTTATTCTTTAAAGAAATTCTGTTCGATGTACATTCTGAGACTGGTGAACCCCAAAACTTAGCCTTAGGCGTGCATATCCTTCATCAAAAAAAAGATGGACTTCATTTAACTTCAAACCTTACAAAGTGTGCATTGCATCTTGGTTACTCTGCTTGTAAGATATCATTCGAACATCATGGAGGGGCTATGTTAAGGAAAAAGATTAATCTTTCAGAGACTAATTGTGAATTAGTCCTTAACTCCAAATGGTTAGACAATAAAACAGACCTAGAGTCTTTATTGGCTGAAGTCAAAGAAAAATACAATTATACTTTTATAGGGATACCTATGAAAATACCGAACGAAAGAAGAACAGAACTAAGTCAGCATTTAGATGTGAATTTAGGGCTAGCCAGAGAACATTATACCAGAGAGCATAATCTATCGAGTTTTAAAGAGGCCTTAGACAGAATTAGTACTAAAAAGTCAAGGATTATATTCTTGAAAGGATACATAAAAAGAAATAATTGGTTCAATGTATTAGAGCAATACAAAGATCATAGAACACTTAAGGAGTTGTTAATGAGCCTAAGTTGGCTTGACAGGACAAAATTCCTAACTAAATAATTCCATCATCTTACAGCATATGTAAGATGACTTACTACAAACCTTTTGAAATTAGGACCACATATTTGCATCGTAAATAAATACGAAGAACAACTCAATACCTAGATTCATGAAAAGCAAAAATTATAAATCAGAAAGATCTCCTTACTCAATTGTAAAACTTGGAAAACTCTATGCGTCAGCAGGAAGGTTTGATGAAGCTTATAAATATTATTGTGAGGCTATAGAATTACTTCCTGATGAGCCTGGTTTTTACTTTTATCGAGCAGTAGCGGAGTTTAATATGGATTTATTAGAAGAATCCTTGGATGATTTCAACACAGCACTCTCTACCAATCCTCTTAACAAGTATGATATATTGAACTTTACAGGAACTGTTAAGTTTAAGTTAGGAGATATCCAAGGTGCTTTAGAAGATTTAGAAAAAGTACTAGATAAGAATAGAGGAAATACAGAAGTTCTGAAAATCTCAAGAGAAGAGTTGAATAGCCTAAGAAGTCAAGCGTAATAAGTTTATGTAAGGTACTGTATTTGAGATAAATTAAATAAAATTTATTTCTCTTCGTAACTCCTAATTTATTAGTAACGTATATTTTAGTGTAAAGAACTACACCCTATGTACGTATTGAAA
>CAJXOV010000544.1 GCA_913057815.1 uncultured Flavobacteriales bacterium | reverse complement strand
AGAGGTCTCGTGGGCTCGGAGATGTGTATAAGAGACAGCAATAGTAATGAAGTGGTTTTTTCTTCTTCCCAGTCTTCACTATTGATCACCAGCACAGGGGTTTCTCCCAGCTCGGCATGGTTCTCTTTGGTAATGTAAAACTCGTCTGTTATAAGCGTTGCAATGGTTTTTTCCAGCTCCTCAGCTATTATTTTCACTCCCCCAGAGTTAATCACATTGTCAAATCTACCTAGCCATTGAAAGGATTTTTCAGAAGTGAGTTCCACTACATCATTAGTGAGCAGCGGAGATTCAGGAATTCTAGATCCTTCTATGATTAGTCTAGAATTAACATCTGTAGAAAATGAAATTCCGTCCAATGCTAAAAAGTTAGATTTTCCATCCAGTTTTTTTAGAGCTACATGAGAAGCCGTTTCTGTCATTCCATAGGTAGAGAATGCATTTATTTCCGCGTTGCAAAGCTCATTTTCTAACTCTGGACTCACAGCAGCTCCTCCAATAATTAAGTTTTTCACTTTAGTCAACCCTGAATCATTTTGATTCAAAAGCTTCTGAACTTGAAGAGGAATCATAGCAGAAAAGTCAAACTCGATTTCGCTATTTAATACTGAACTCAAGTCACCTTTAGGTTCCACACAAGTGAGTTTCCATTCTCCAATGATGGCACGCATCAGCATCATTTTCCCACCTATATAGTTGGCAGGAATGCATAGTAATGCAGTGCTCTTATTTGCTAAGTTGAAATAAGAAATAGTTGCCTTTGCACTAGCAGAGAGTACATTTCGGGTGAGCTTAATTTCTTTAGGTATTCCAGTAGAACCTGATGTTTTTTGAGTCAAAGTTCCATCCTCAGAAAAGTACCAATCCAAAAAAGAGAAAATCTCCTTTTTCCATCCTGGAACCGAGGAGTCAGAGTTCAATTCAGAATGAACTTGGAGTTTTACGTCTTCTATTTTTTGGAAGTCTAGAATCATTAATTGGACACGGTTTCGTCAAACGAAAGTAACCAAATGCAGGTTTAATTAAAGCTCTTAAAGATACTTTCGCTGTCGGGATCTGTTGGCTGATTTTTTTGGAAAGCAAAGTTTGGTGGTGTATATTTACATCACATTCTAATTCTAGAAATAATGGCTAGACAAAGTATTTCACTCACACAGCCTAACGATAAATGGCTCAAAGCTCAAATAGAAGACAAAGAATATTCGAGTAAAAGCGAATTGGTTAATGACCTTATCCGTAAGGAAAGAGCACGTCTTGAAAAATTAGAATTTCTACGTTTAAAGCTTTCGAAATCAGAGAAAAGTGGAATAGTCGATCAGTCTCCAGAAGATATGTTAGCCGAGTTTAAAGAAAGAGCTCGTTTAGATGGAAGCTTATAAATTAACCGAAGACGCCAAAAATGATTTATATCGTATTTGGCTTTATGGCTTAAATAAATTTGGTCAAACTCAGGCAGATAAATATTTCCAAGAATTTATAGTACAGTTTAAAGTCATTGGTAAAGAGCCATTGCTGTTTCCCGTTGTTGACGAAATTAGAACCGGTTACAGAAGATGTGTTTGTGGTTCAGATACTATTTATTTCAGAATTCAAAAGGAATATGTAGAAATCACTGCCATAATAGGAAGTCAAGACATAAGTGTTTGGCCTTAACACAATTTAGATGCTTTTCAAATCCCAATTCTGCTTTCTGTCATAGTAAATCTCACCATTTTTAACTGTTAGCGGTGAGTCTATGTTATTGGAGTAAAGTCCACCCGTTCCTAATCCTTGTGGCAAAGGATTGTTCAAAGAACTAGTCCACTGGCTTATGGCGTTTAGTCCTATGTTGGCCTCTAATGCCGAAGTAACCCAATACTTGATATCATTTTCTTTAGCAGCAGAAATCCACTCTTCACAGGCTTTAAACCCACCTAATAAACTTGGTTTTAAAATGATGTATTGAGGTTGAATAGTTTCTAAAAGAGCCTCTTTTTTTTGCTCAGAATTAATCCCAATCAGTTCTTCATCCAAAGCTATATCTAAAGGAGTGAACATACATAATGCAGCCATTTCATCTACTTGACCTTGTTTTATGGGTTGTTCTATGCTGTGAAGGTCCAGCTCTGATAGTCTAAGTAATTTCTCTAAAGCGTCATCCAAGCTAAAAGCTCCGTTGGCATCTACTCTAATTTCTATATCCTTAGCACTGTACTCTTTTCTAATAGATTTGATGATTTCTAAGTCCTGTTCAAAATCTAGAGCTCCTATTTTTAGTTTGATACATTTAAATCCAGCCTCTATTTTTTCCTTCACTTGAGAAACCATAAACTCTCGGTCTCCCATCCATACCTGTCTCTTATACACATCTCCGAGCCCACGAG
>CAJXOV010000543.1 GCA_913057815.1 uncultured Flavobacteriales bacterium | reverse complement strand
ACTCTATGTGATATAGGTCATAAACTTAAGGGAATTCAATTTTAATCTTTGACTAAATCAAAAATAATCAGGTAAAATGAGTTTTTTAAGCAGATTTAGAAGTAAAGAATTTTTAGAGAATATAGAGTTCAATAGATTTTCTATAATGACATTAGGGATGACAGCTCAAAGCTGTTTAGCATCAGTAGCTGTTTATGAAGTTTTAAAGAATCTCAGCCATGAAGATAACTTAATCCCTTTATGTATAATAGCGCCTATAACGATGCTCGGAAACGCTTTTGCGTTAGCACAGGCTAAAATGACATTAGTTTTAGGAGGATTTATTACCTCTGTCATTGTGAGTATCTCAATATTAATTTATGTTTACATAGTAACATAAAACCAGTAAATGAAAGAAGTAGAAAATAGAGAAGACTTGGCTCTAATAGTGCGGACGTTTTACAATAAAATTAAAACAAATGAAGTTCTAGGTCCTATTTTTCTACGGGCTATTCCCGAGGGAAATTGGGAAAGTCATCTTGATAAAATCACTGAATTTTGGAATTCGGCTCTTTTCGGATCAATGACCTACAGAGGAAATCCAGCAATTACTCATGCCAACTTAGATAAAAGTAATAATCATGAGATTTCTCAAGATCACTTTAAAATCTGGTTGGATAATTGGCTATTAGTGATAGATGAATCCTGGACAGGCAGTAAAGCTGAGGAGATGAAAATGAGAGCGCGAAAAATGGCTTCTGGTCTATTCATAACCATGTGGCGTTATAAACCTGAAGAGCAAAAGTAATTTATGAAATCTTCACTTCCTTTGACTTATATCTGGTTGGGATTTATTTTGGCTATTAGCTTTTTTGAAGCTCCGCTGAAATTTCAAGCTCCTACTGTAAAAATGGAGCAAGCTCTAGATATTGGTAGATTGATCTTTTTTTGGTTGAATAAAATAGAACTCCTATTTCTAGTGCTAACCATTGTCTTCCTTTTTGTATTTAAAGAGAAGAATCACCTTAAAACGGTAGTTACTACACTCGGAATTGCGCTATTAATCCAAAGTTTTTGGCTTCTGCCCTCCTTAGATGAAAGAGCCATACTAAGAATCAGTGGAAACGAATTAGAGCCAAGTAATTTACACTCAATCTATATTATCCTTGAATTGGTGAAGGTTGCTCTTTTAATATGGGTGTCAAGTCTTCAAATTAAAAGTCTAAAATTAAGAGGTTTGAATTCTTAGCAATCTTTATAAAAATGGGAAAATGTACTTTGAATGGTATGCTATTAAATTGTCAATAGGACTTTCCACAATTGATTTTAGAGTTATTCTTTCTTTAGAACAAGCTTCTACCAGATGACTTTTATAATTAACCGCTATTTCACCAATAAAAGAAACTTCAACATCTTTCCAATTAGAGAAACACTTGACATGAATGTCTATGAACTCTCTAAACCCATTAACTAACGAATTATGAATATGAGGATGATCTTTAAATCGTGCTATGAACGGCATGAATCCTGCTAAAAACAAGTTGGCATTTGGTTCACTATAAACCTTATATATTATGTCTTTGTCAGATAACTTATATTCAGAATTAAATGCCTCCCAAATATCATCAGGCAATCTTTTGTAGCAAAACTCTTTAACCAATTGCTTAGCAAAATGACTAGCGCTGCCTTCATCACCCAGAATATACGCAAGAGATGGTATTTCCTCAGAGACTCTTTCTCCATCGAAATATGAACTATTCGAACCAGTATCTAGAATACACGATATGACAGGTTTTCCAAAATATGTAGAATAGGCAGAGCTTACCAAGTCGTGGTCAATAGATACTATAGCTTTTGAAAAAAAATCTACAAAAGCATCTTCTACAATTTTTATATACTTCTTAGAAGAACAACCTGCTCCATAAAAGAAAACATGGGTTATTTCATCTTTCAATCTAAGAGCATCATCACTCTCCCATAATTCCCCTTTAATAAATTCGGTAGAATGAAAAAACGGATTGAATCCCATAGTACTGAACTCCTCGAATTTATCTCCTTTGGCATTTACTAAAATCCACTTACATGTGGTACTGCCACTATCAGCTATTAAATACATCTAAAATTCTTTCCTTTTATCTTTGAATTAACTTACAGAGAGCATCTCTCCATTTACCATTACTTGAAGTGCTTCTCCTGAAACTAGATCAATGCTCACATTGTTCTTCGAAATATTCAATTTAAGTAATCGTTTCCTAAATAATATTTTAAAAGTAAATGACTCCCAATGATTAGGGACCATTGTATTAAAATGTAATTGACCATCCTTTACTCTCATTCCAGCAAACCCCTCTACAACTGTCTCTTATACACATCTCCGAGCCCACG
>CAJXOV010000542.1 GCA_913057815.1 uncultured Flavobacteriales bacterium | reverse complement strand
GAGATGTAGAGAGGTCTCGTGGGCTCGGAGATGTGTATAAGAGACAGATACAACCATATCGAAGAATACAATAATGATTTTAAGAAAATATTTATAGATGACTACTGTGGTGTACAGTTGGTAAAGGAAAATGAGGATGGGTCTGATAACATGGACGTTGATTCAGGACCAGTCGTATTTGGATATGGTGCTTCTGCAACAATAATGAATATAAAAACTCAGGCAAGCATGAAGGATAGCAATTCGAAAAGAACATGGGCTGTCATGAATACAATATCGATACCCATTAACATTTTCGGAAGTAAATACTACTTGTTTAAGAAGGAACCAATGTTCGATATATTTATGCTCTGGGGTTGTGTTGAGTTAAGCTAAAGCAAAAAGTATAAACAATTGTAGAATTGAATTTCACATAGAAGAATTTATAGAATACAATCTATTCTACTACTAAGTTTTCAACTAGAAACTGACCATCCATTTCGAAGCGCAAAGAATAAAGCCCTCTGGATAAACTTTCTGTATTTATTTTTAGTTGAGGTGCCTGCAGTTTTGTATTAAATACTGTCTGACCTAGAGCATTAATAAGTGAGATTTCTACATCACTTTTAGTGTTAAAATTAATATTCACTTCTCTAGACGCAGGATTTGGATAAATCTGAAGTTCAATGCTTTCAGCGGTGAACTGAGAAACGTTATCTGTAATATTTCCATCGCGCTTGATTACTTTGGCAATAGCATCTCTTCCTCGCAGTATATATAGATCTCCATTTGTATCAAAACACATATCTACAAAATCTATAGACTGATCCTGTAATCCACTTATATCGGAAAATGGTGTTTCAACCCAACCAGTTCCATCATACTTTTTAATGTTTAAGGCACCATCTTCACTTAAGCTAGGACCATTAAAAAGAATATACATCTCTCCTGTAATAGGATGAAAAGCTGTGAGCCAGTTGGAATTTTCCATTGACAAATCTCCATTTTCATGGAGTGAATTAAGTTGATCTCCATCCCACTCATATACTTTGAATTGACGTTCAGAGCCTATTCCATTAGAATAACCCCAATCATACATAAAAACATTTCCAGTTACAGGATTTATACTCATTCTGCCCACCACATTTGGCAAATCAAAAGCAGGACTAGTTGCGTCATCCCACTGAGATCCGTTTAATTCCGTCAATATTCTGAATTGATCAAATTTTGATTCTTCTAATCCTCCTTTATGGTATCCAAAAAGTTCATTTGTAACAGGACTATATTCCAAGTCTACACTGCCAGCGCTTCTAGGTGATAAGCATGACTGCCCTAAATACTGCCATTCTTCTCCATCATGTGTAATGACACTCATATTTCCTGGAGGATTCCCAAAGCCTTCATTTATACAGTCAAAATCACTAAATCCTATCACAGGGTTTCCTGTAGGACCTACGTCAAAACCAAAGGTGTTAGGATCGTTAATAGGCTCTGTTGGTAAGTAAGAACCTAAATTAAAAGAAAAATTAGAAAGGCCTAAAAGAGGTTCCCATGTGTTTCCGTTTAATTTGGCTACAGATGAAGGACCAACTTCTCCATTGTGAAAATAAATAATCGGAATATTTGCATTTGTAGGATCAAACGCGAAATCCAAATGATCATTAAAAGTCATAAGATTATCTATAACTTGATCTCCAGCATATTCCCATTCAGTTCCATTGAATCTCTGCATAGAAATTTCTGAAGCCAAATTAATAGTAGAATTCTGGTAAAAAACATGTGGAATTCCAGTGTTTGATTGAATCTTTAATTTTCCTCTAATTAGATTGTAAGCAGAAAATCCATCAGGGTTTCCAACAAACTCCCATTGAGAGTGAAGAGATGAAGAACAAAATATAAGAGTACAGATAATGAGTGTAGAGCGAATCATAAGGAGAGATTAGAGGTTTGTATCCAACAAAATACAAAAAAGCACCCACTTAAAAGTGAGTGCTTACCAATTTATAAACTTCAACCAAATTCAAACTGTACTTAATTCTTACTAATTAGTGCATTTAGCTTATTTCTTAATTCACTTTCTGGTAAAGCACCATTAGCTTTCTCTATCACTTTATTTCCTTTCATAAAGAATAGCGCAGGAATACTTCTAATTCCAAACTTAGCCGCTAACTCTCTCTGAGTGTCTACATTCACTTTCCTAACTTCCACTGAGTCTTTAAACTCTTCAGAAAGCTTTTCTACTGTAGGAAGTAACGTTTTACATGGGCCACACCAATCAGCATAAAAATCTAGAAAAACAGGTTTTCCTTCCTTTACCAAATTATTGAAGTCGCTTATGCCTGTCTCTTATACACATCTCCGAGCCCACGAGACCTCTCTACATCTC
>CAJXOV010000541.1 GCA_913057815.1 uncultured Flavobacteriales bacterium | reverse complement strand
GGAGATATATCGGCATGTTCACAGGCAAACATTTTCCCCGTTCTTCCAAATCCTGTTGCTATTTCATCTGCTATGAATAAAACATTGTTATCGGAACAGTATTTTTTTATTTTTCTTAGGTATTCCGGGTTATAAATTCTCATTCCTCCAGCTCCTTGAACTACGGGCTCAATGATAAAAGCAGCCAGTGAATCTTTCTGTCCTTCTATAATTGTCTTGTATTCATTTAAAAGCGAAAAGTCTAATGGTTCATTTATCCCAAGAGGGAATGGAGATCCAAACAAGTGTTTAGGTAAGAAATCAGCGAATAAGTGATGCATGCCTGATTCTGGATCGCACACACTCATGGCTCCTGTGGTATCACCATGATAGCCAAACTTGGCAGTAAGAAACTTTGATTTATTCGTGTTACCCTGACAAGCATGAAATTGAAGTGCCATTTTCATAGCTACTTCAACTGCTACAGAACCACTATCGCAAAAGAAGATATTATCAAGTCCATCAGGAGTTATGCTGACTAACTTTTGAGCTAAATCTCGAGCGGGAGAGTGGGTAAATCCCCCGAACATTACATGAGCCATTTTTTTAAGTTGGTCTTCTGCAGCAGAATTTAGCTCAGGATGATTGTATCCATGAATACATGCCCACCAGCTACTCATTCCGTCTATTAATTCTGTTCCATCTGTGAGTGTGATTCGAACTCCGTTAGCAGACTCCACATCATAAACCGGTAATGGATTAATAAGTGAGGTATACGGATGCCAAATGTGCTCTTTGTCAAACTTTAAAGATGTTTTATTTGAGTTTAAATTTACTGGCATAAGAACGAATTTCTTCTTGGTTAATTCTCTTGATATGGTCTACCTCTAAAAGACATGGGACTGAAGAATGGCTCATGATTATATCATAAGTGCTTTGAACTTTCCTTCCGTTAAAGATAATGCCCAGAGTGTCAATTCCTCGTGATTTTAAAATTTCTAAGCTTAATAAAGTGTGATTGATACTGCCTAAGTAATAATTGCTTACCAGTATTACTTGGAGCTTTTTCTTAGCTATAAAATCAATAATTAAATCAGAATCATTGAGTGGAACCATAAGCCCACCTGCCATTTCTATAACTATTCTGTTGAATGTTTCAGGAACTTGGATAGTATCTAAATCTATTTTAACTCCATCTCTTCTAGCAGCTTCATGTGGAGACATAGGTGTCTTTAATCTGTAAGCTTCTTTGTGAAATTCTGAAACCGAATTAGAAATTAGGCTAGCTACTTTCATGGAATCCGAGTCATCGAGTTCTCCGGCTTGAATAGGTTTCCAGTAATCAGCTTTTAGTGCCTCACATACAATGGAAGAAACTACAGTTTTTCCTATTTCTGTTCCTATTCCTGCTATAACTATACGTTCTTTTTCCATAAATCTAATTCGTTAAAGAGTGCGTCTATTTCTGATTTTGTATTGATTGAATGAAGACAAAACCGTATCCTTTCTGTCCCAGGTTTTACTGTGGGAGTTCTTATTGGAAGCGTTGCAAAACCTTTGGTAGATAAATGTTCAGACAGTGAAATAACATTTTCATTACCTTCTATCATCAAGGATTGTATGTGAGATGAAGATTCTATCCAATTTAGTTTTTTTGGTTTTTTCAAAATCCAATAATCGATCAACGATTTTAAAGCATCGATTCTATGTAAATTCTCCTCTAATGAATCATAAGCATGACTAATCCCCGCTACTTGATGTGGAGAGGGAGCAGTAGAGTAAATAAACGGTCTACAAAAATTAATGAAATATTTTTTTAAATCTGATGAGCATAATACAGCAGCTCCATGTGAACCAAAAGCCTTTCCGTAAGTCACTATTCTGATAACAGACTCATTAAGGTCAATATTTTCGTGCTTTATCTCAATGCCACAGCTGTGTGCTTCATCTACTATTAGAAGAGCATCAAACCTTTGAGCAAGTTTTGAGATCTCCTTTAAGTCAGAACAAGTTCCATCCATGGAATAAATGGATTCCACTACTATAAATAGATTTCCTTGAGCTTTGGACAGTTTTGCCTCCAAGTCTGTCAGGTCGTTGTGTTTGAATTTTAGCCTCTTTGCATTTGAGAGAAGGGCACCATCTATAAGACTTGCGTGGCATAAATCATCCATAATGAATGTGTCATTTCGCGTTGCTACGCAGCTTAGAACTCCCAAATTAGCTATGAATCCAGTAGGAAATAGTAATGCATCTTCGGAGCCATGTGTGCTACATATGCGTTTTTCTAAAGCTTCAATTGACTTAGAATTCCCGCTAAGAACTCTAGACCCAGTGCTTCCATTTTCACCTTGATAAGAAAATGGAAGTTTAGAAAGTCCTAAATAATCATTGGACAGAAAATCAATAT
>CAJXOV010000540.1 GCA_913057815.1 uncultured Flavobacteriales bacterium | reverse complement strand
CTTAAGAAATCTATCTATCTTCTTTCTAGAAAGAAGATAGATAGATTTCTTAAGCCTATACAATAGGATTATCTAAATTCCGTTTATTAGTCCATAACCTTTAAAACCAACTCTTATACAGATACTTTACTTAATTCAAAACCAACTAATAATGAAAAAAGTAATGATCTTATGCCTTTCTGTAATTTTAGCGAATGCATGTATTTCACAAGAAACAGAAGTAGACACACAGTCAACTGACAAAAAGTGGCTTCACGGATTTAATTTCTCTATCAATCAATCCAATCTTATTTATGATTTTCCGGTTATTCCAATTTTAGCAAATCCTGAACCTGAATTATCCAATTCTTTAGGGTTTGGGTTAGGTGTTAACACCGAGTACAAGGCTACTAATCACTTTAGTGCTCGGGTTTCAGCTGGATTAACTTTTAACGGTGGACATTTCACTTACACAGTAGTCCAAAATGGTGAGCCCGCTTATGAAAGAGATCAACATTTTCTGCCTATTACCTTAGATGGAGGAATTCATGGAATACTAACTTTAAAGGAAGAAGGTATTTCACCATACGCAGTCCTAGGAGTTACAGCCAGAATACCTATCAATTCTAGTGATGACACCACAAAAATCATAGCCGCTAATGGTTTTGTTTCTGCTGATTTTGGCATAGGCTTACACACTCCTCTTACACACTTTAACATCCGTCCTGAATTAAGGTATTCTTATGCACTCGAAGGAATGTATCATGTGTTAATTCCAGAAAAAACGTACATGCATCAAGTATCTGTAATCATAGGATTTAACGGATAAGACATTGAGAAACCACATGAGAAATCATGTGGTTTTATTTATCTAACCAAGACTTAAACTGTGAAACTCTTTCTCTAGATACTATTACTTCTTGAGCTGGTGAAGGGTTTAACTCGAGAATTAACCTATTGTTAAAATAACTAGATATTTTAGAAATGCTATCACAGGATACGATATACTTTCGACTAATTCGGTGAAATAATTCTGGGTCTAGTTGTTCTTCTAAAGATTCTAATTTTTCGTCCAACAGATGCTGCTTTCCATCTTTATCAATTAAAAAAGTATGGCCTCCGTCAGAAAAGAAATACGCTATTTTCTCACAGTTGATGAACTTGAAATGCTCTCCACTTTTAATTAGAAATCTACTTTTGAAGTTCTTGGCCTTTAAGAGCATTTTGAGCTGTTCATTCAGTTCGTCATAACTATCAGAATTCTCGGAGTTAGAAAGTGTTAGAAATTTATTCCATGCCGCGGTTAGCTCTTTTTCATCTATAGGTTTTAAAAGGTAATCTATAGAATTGACTTTAAATGCCTGGATAGCATACTCATCGAAAGCAGTAGTAAAGATCACAGGGCAAGGAACAGCTACTTTATCGAAAATAGAAAAGCTCTTTCCATCTGCTAACTGAATGTCAAAAAAAGCAAGATCTGGAGCAGGATTGGTCTTGAACCATTCTACAGAGTCTTCAATAGAATCTAATCTAGAAACTATTTCTATTTCTCCGAGATTCAGAACCAATTTCTTTAACCTCTCAGCAGCGGGTGTTTCGTCTTCTACTATTAGTACTTTTTTCATGAAGCTGAGACTTCTATTAATGGAATGTGAACTGTGAAACTTTCAAGATCCTCTTGGATTTTCACTTCTTTATTAGCTGTTATTAAGTATCTACTAGAAATATTTTGTAAGCCAGTACCAGTGCTAATTACATCTTGTTCTTTTAACTGCAGGTTATTGGTAACGCTTAATTCTTCTCCCTTCGATATGATTTCAATAGACAATGGTCTTTTGGCAGATATCACATTATGTTTGACTGCATTTTCTACTAGCATCTGTATACTCAAAGGTACAATAAAGTGATTTTCGTCTATATTTTCTAAAGAGATTTTGCACCGCAGATTAGAACCAAACCTAGTCTCTAGCATAAATAAATACGCCTGAACACATTTCATTTCTTCATATACAGGAATCAATTTTTTATCTTTAATTTCCAGTATGTATCTATAGACTTTACTCAAATTCTGAACATATTTAACCGCCACATCAGGATCATCTGGAATGATGCTTACTAGAGTATTTAGGCTATTAAAAAGAAAATGAGGCTGAACCTGACTCTTTAAAATTTCCAATTGTGATTCTACATTTTCTCTTTTTAATTTTTCTCTCTCTATCAGTGAGGTTTTAAGTGCTCGCATGTAAAAAGCGGTTTCATAAAAACCAATAATTACACTTACTAAGAGACTGGTTCCTATAATATTTTTAACAACAACTAATCCGTTACAAGTCAGTCCCAGCTGGGAATATGGACCTAAAGACATAAGTAAAGTCACCAAAACGGTAGCCAACATCTGTCTCTTATACACATC
>CAJXOV010000539.1 GCA_913057815.1 uncultured Flavobacteriales bacterium | reverse complement strand
CTCTATTCGTCGGCAGCGTCAGATGTGTATAAGAGACAGCTTTAAAAAAGCTCTGTAGATTATATTCCGAAATATCAAAAGTGCCTTCTGAAATACACTTTTTATCAGCTTGGCCTATTTTTGAAAAATCTGCATTTTGTCCTAGTAGAAGTCCTAGAGCACCTAGTAAAAGTGATTTCCCTGATCCGGTCTCACCAGTTATAACATTGAAACCAGAATCAAACTGAACATTTAACTTGTCAATTAAAGCATAGTTTTCTACTGTTAGTTTTGTAAGCATATTTAAAGCCTATCATATTTTGGAATATTACCAGGATCAATGGTCATGAGCAGACTTTTAATCTGTTCCTTTTCAGATTCTGGCGCATCTCTATAGAGATTTAATATCTCATCGGATTTGGCTATAAAGAACAATTGCATATTATAGCTTGTAGGCTTGATCTGATGAATAGACTTAAGTGTATTTAAGTCAGCTATAATTCTAGTTCTTATGGCATCTGCCGAATTGTACATAAGATCAAATCCCTGTCTGTGATACGTATAATTGATGTCTCTAAGAGGAGAGAATGTTTGACCTAGAATGTTTTCTACTAACCAATACCTATTCCTGTCACTTTCAGACGGTCTCCAACCTGATTCTCCTGCATTTTGACAATTAGAAACTACTTGTTGAGCTTTTAGAAAGTAATCAGTTCCACCTAAAGGGGAGTATGAGTCATAATCCATTCCAAGTATATAGTAAGCATAGAACCCTAAAACTGAGGATAAGTTATCTCTATGCTGATCCAAGCTAAATTGAATTAATGTATTTGGTTGAAAGCTGAAACTAAAGTCATTGTCATTAGCTATGAAAACTGGTGTTTTATAGTCTGAATTATAGACAGGACGACTACTTTGTATTTGTATACTAGCAGCAAATTGAGTTTGACTTATAGCATTATCAATGGTAATTTGAATATTGCATTCTATTCTTTCATAAAATTCATAATCATCATCAGTCCATTTTCGATTATTCATAAACTCTTCGATGCTTTCTTTGAGAACATCGTAAATGGCCACATTCTCCTCCTGAGCTTTAGGTGATAGCACATTAACCTCACATAATAATTCTTGTGCTATTCCTTGACTCCAAGTAAAAGAAAGGGCTAAAAGGATGATTATTAGTTTATTCATGTAATTGTTCTGGTTATTATAAAATCCACAATGTCTAATGCAACATCAGACTTAGATTTCAACTCAAATCTAGTTATTTTATTGTCAGAATCTATGATGGAAATTTTATTTGTATCCACACCAAATCCTGCTCCTTCATCTTCTAAACTATTTAGGACTATAGCATCTAGATTTTTCGAGTCTATTTTTTTCTTGGCGTTTTCTAAAGCGTTATTCGTTTCCAAGGCGAATCCTAACAAAAATTGATCTTTTGATTTCTTTATTCCTAGTGCTTTAATAATATCTGGGTTAGGAATAAGGTTTATGCTGAACTCACCTTTCTTTTCTCTCTTTATTTTTTGGTCAGAGCTGTTCTCAGGACGGTAGTCTGCCACTGCTGCTGCCATAATAGTATAATGAGTGCTTGTAAATACTGCCTCACAAGCTGCTTTCATTTCAAGGGCAGAAGTAACTCTTATTATTTTAATATTAGGATGGATAGGACTTAATGAAGAAGGTCCCGAGACTAAAGTTACTTGAGCTCCTTTCTCAGCTAAACGTTCAGCTATGGCAAATCCCATTTTTCCTGAAGAGTAATTTCCAATAAATCTTACTGGGTCTATGTTTTCATATGTAGGTCCTGCAGTTACTAAAGCTATTTTTCCCTTAAGTGGTTCCTTTTTAGTGAAGAATTCTTCAACAGCCATCCCAATTTCTTCTGGCTCTTCCATTCTTCCTTTTCCAGAAAGACCACTAGCTAATTCACCAGAAGGACTATCGAGTACCTGTATAGCCCTCTTTTTAAGAATCGAAATGTTATCTTGAGTAGCAGCGTTAGAATACATGTCTAAATCCATGGCTGGTGCTATCATTACTGGACATTTTGCAGATAAAAATGTAGCCATTAAGAAATTGTCGCATGCTCCGGAAGCTAGTTTGCTCAGTGTATTGGCAGAAATAGGGGCGATGAGCATAAGATCTCCCCATAATCCAAGTTCAACATGGTTAGTCCACTCTCCTGTGTCTTTATCTTCAGTGAAATCGGAATAGACTCTATTCTTAGAGAGTGTAGCTAGGGTTAACGGTGTAACAAAATCTATAGCAGAAGGAGTAAGAACCACCTTTACTTCAGCACCTCTCTTAATTAGGTCTCTAACTAAGTGAGCACTTTTGTAAGCAGCTATACTTCCAGCTGTCTCTTATACACATCTGACGCTGCCGACGAATAGAGAGGTGTAGA
>CAJXOV010000538.1 GCA_913057815.1 uncultured Flavobacteriales bacterium | reverse complement strand
GAGCAACTTTTTGGTACAGAAGGTTTTCATGGAATGTCATCTCTATTATATCATACGCATCCTCCCACTCAAATAGTTTCTATTGGAAACCCTTTGGACATGACTCCTAAGGCCGCTGTAGGTAAAAACATAGCGCCTAGAATGATGAAAGGCTTTCATGTAGCTCCAGAAAAGGATTACCTAGAAAGTAGAAAAGTGATGATGTTTAATAATGATCTTCACATTTCAGTAGCAGCACCTGAAACCGGGAATACAGATTATTTCTATAAAAATGCTGACGCTGATGAAATGATCTTTGTCCACGAAGGAAGCGGAGTTCTTAAAACCATGGTGGGTAATATCACCTTTGGAGAAGGAGATTACCTTATCATTCCTAGAGGAATCATATACCAAATCACTTTTGCAACGCAGAAAAACAGACTATTTATAGTAGACTCATTTAGCCCGATCTATACTCCTAAGAGATATAGAAACGAGTTTGGTCAAATGTTAGAGCACTCTCCATTCTGTGAAAGAGATATGAGAGGACCGGAGAAACTGGAAACCTTCGATGAGAAAGGTGAGTTTACCATTAAGATTAAAAAAGAAAACACACTTCACGAAGTAGTGTATGCTACGCATCCATTTGATGTAGTGGGCTGGGATGGTTATAATTATCCTTATGCATTTTCTATTCATGAGTTTGAACCTATAACAGGTAGAGTGCACCAGCCACCTCCGGTTCATCAAACCTTCGAAGCACATAATTATGTAATTTGTTCTTTCGTACCTAGGCTATATGACTATCATCCTGAAGCGGTGCCTGCTCCTTATAACCACAGTAATATAGATTCAGATGAACTTCTATATTATGTAGATGGAGACTTTATGAGTAGAAAGCATGTAGAAAAAGGATTTATGTCTCTCCATCCAGGTGGAATCCCTCATGGACCTCACCCTGGAACTATGGAGAAGAGTATAGGTCAAAAAGAAACAGGAGAATTAGCAGTTATGGTGGATACGTTTAAGCCACTCAAACTTACACAAGAAGCAATAGATATTAATGATGAGTCATACCTTACCTCTTGGCTTGATTAAAAAAAAAGGAAAAATGAAAACAGATAATAATTCTTTAGAAATAGAAAAAATAGTACCATCTGCAGAGGATTTTTTACCTCTTTTAGGAACTGACTATGTAGAGATTTACGTAGGAAATGCGAAGCAGGCAGCTCATTTTTATCAAACCGCTTATGGATTTCAACCGTTAGCTTATGCAGGGTTAGAAACAGGCATGGCTGATAGAGCTAGTTATGTGTTAAGACAGGATAGAATTACTATCGTGCTTACCAGTCCGTTAAATTCTGACGGGCCTATAAACGAGCATATAAATAAACACGGAGACGGAGTAAAAGTAGTAGCTCTTTGGGTAGATGATGCCGCTAAATCTTGGGAAGAAACTACTTCTAGAGGTGGAGAATCATGTTTAAAGCCCGAAGTTCTTTCAGATAAGGACGGAGAAATAGTAAGATCAGGTATTCATACATATGGTGAAACGCTTCATTACTTCATAGAAAGAAAAAATTATAATGGAATATTCCTTCCAGGCTACCAAGCATGGAACCCTACTTATAAACCAGCTCCAGTAGGTTTAAAATATGTGGATCACATGGTAGGAAATGTGGGATGGAATGAAATGAATAAATGGTGCGAATTCTACGCTAAGGTGATGGGGTTTGCTCAGTTGGTATCTTTTGACGATAAAGACATTTCCACTGAATATACAGCTCTTATGAGTAAGGTGATGAGTAATGGAAACGGAAGAATTAAGTTCCCGATAAACGAGCCAGCAGAAGGAAGAAAAAAATCTCAAATAGAAGAATACATCGATTTCTATAACGGGGCAGGAGTTCAGCACATGGCTTTAGCTACTGATAATATTATAGAAACCGTTACCGCGTTGCAAAACAGAGGGGTCGAGTTTCTTAGAGTACCAGCATCCTATTATGAAACAGTACTAGATAGAGTAGGAGAAATAGATGAAGAATTAGAACCTCTGAGTGAGTTGGGAATACTTATAGATAAAGATGATGAAGGATATTTACTTCAAATCTTTACAAAGCCTATTTTGGATAGACCTACTATGTTCTTTGAAATTATTCAAAGAAAAGGAGCTCAATCCTTTGGTAAAGGAAACTTTAAGGCACTTTTTGAGGCCATTGAGAGAGAACAAGAATTAAGAGGAACCTTGTAGGATTTCTTCCGTATAAAATGTAAGAAAGAGTTTGGAATGCCATTTGTGTACTCCAGCTCAGTTGAAATGAAATATATTCTAACCTTAATATCGCTAGTCATTTTTTGCTTAACCAGTCTCTGTCTCTTATACACATCTCCGAGCCCACGAGACCTCTCTACATCTCG
>CAJXOV010000537.1 GCA_913057815.1 uncultured Flavobacteriales bacterium | reverse complement strand
CTACACCTCTCTATTCGTCGGCAGCGTCAGATGTGTATAAGAGACAGGTTTACGGATTATTGAATGATTCTCTTTTCATTAGCTACACTCACACTTATGAGGAAAACATAGAATTGGAAATAATACCTTTAGACACTCTAAATTTTGAAATGATTTGGGAGAATAATGATTTCTTTACTTTAAAACTTTCAGTCCCTGAAGTGGCTTCAGAAGAACCAAATATGATTATTTTCACTCGAATAAAAAATTGATACTCGTAGAGATGCCCGGAACAGAAAGAAAAAACATAGACCTAGGATTAGAAGTAGAAATAGTACAGAAACACCATCAGAGATCTGGAGAGTTAACTAAAGGACACGTGATGAAAATATTAACGAAATCTCCTAAACATCCACACGGAATAAAAGTAATGATTGATACTGGTGTGGTGGGGAGAGTTAAGAATATTCTGGGGTAGCATAATCACTGCGTTAAAACAAATCTTTCTATTTATTCGTATTTCTACCATAAACCTGCAGCACTTCCGATTTGAAGATATTCTCCTATATATTCCTTTCCATTATCAGTCTTAGTTCTTTTGGGCAGAACGACCCAATCAAATTAAAAGTGGAAAAAACAGAAAATCAACACCTGTATGGATATTATCTAGATTCACTTGATATTGTTCAATATTTCGGAGAAATTGTAAGACATGAAGAACAGTCATTCATTAAATATCGTAACCAAAAAACTCTTAATTTAAACTGGGTAAAGAACAATTCAACATTAACTTTTTACTCAAAAACTGATTCTAAGAGCCCTTTAATTGAATACAAATTCATTTCAATTCCAGATTCCCTATGTAGGTATTGGATAGATAGTACAGATTCTTTAACAAACCCTGTTGTACATAAATATCCTATTTCATCCGAAAAATTTTCTTTTGCAGGCAAACTAAATAATAATAATTCTATGTTTGAAGAGTTACCCAAACTATTACTATTCTCCGAAAAAAGATTATCCCTATCGGTTTTTACAGCAACTAGATGAAATAATTGATAGGCATATTCTTTAAAACAATCTAAATTAACCCCCTTTTCCATTCTTACTTTTCCTTATACTTGAAGTGAATTATTCTCTTCAACTATAGCGCTATGTATAAAATCTTAAGTTTAGATGGTGGTGGATCTTGGTCCATTCTTCAATTGCTGATGTTGAAGGAAAAACATGGGAACATTACTGGACATGAACTTTTAAAGCAATACGACTTAGTAATAGCCAATTCAGGTGGAAGTATTGTTTTAGCTGCTCTATGCGAGAACTATACTATAGCCCAAGCTCAATCATTATTCGATGATGGTGTTTTTCTGAATAAAGTGTTTTCTAAAAATAAATTCAAAGAAAGATTCTTTCCTACGGACTATTTAGGTCTTTTTGGTTCCTTAGGCCCCAAGTATAGCACCAAAAGAAAAAAGGAAGCTTTCGAAAACACTTTCCAAAAAGTAAATAAGAGACAAATGGCTGAGCTTCCAGAATGGATAGGAAAACCTCAGCTTAAAATAATAGTGGCTACTTATGATGCATTAAATAATAGAGCTAAATTTTTTAAATCTTTTCATAATGGCGAAGGCCCATATGACTCAGTAAGACTTACTCAGGCTATCAATGGATCATCAAACGCACCAATTCAATATTTTGATTTCCCTACTCGGTTTAAAACAAAAGAATCAGAAGTGTTTTATGAGTTATGGGATGGAGCCTTGGGAGGTTTCAACAATCCGATAGCTGCTGGGATTTGTGAAGCACTAAAACTAGGAGTTCCTGCTAAAGACATATATGTTATTTCACTGGGAACTGCTAGGAAAATAATGTCTATGGAAGACAAAAACACTTTTTGGGATGCTAGAAGAATAGCTCAAGGTTTTAAAGGAAAAAAGTTTAAGTTGGGGAAATTCAAATCCCAGTTGAACTTCTTTAAAATGACCGTAATTAATCAGGCCAAAACAATCATTTATGAGCCGCCTGACTGGGCCAATTATGTTAGTATGATGCTTCTCCAACAGAACGACTTGGCTGATGTAGAAAAAAGAATCGTTCGAATTTCTCCTTTTCTTCATTTGACTGATGAATCTACATCTGAAATTATGGAAGATTTGTACAAAATGGACATGGATTTAACTGAAGATGAAGACATAAAAAAGCTCTATAAGTGTTATGCCCTCTTCGAATCTGGTAAAATCCACAACCAACCACTAGACTACAAGATAACTAGAGATAATCAACTGATTTTTAAACGAGGACATCGTTCTTTTAAAGAAGCACTAAAACAATGGAATTCAATAATAGACTAAGAGTCTCTGCCGTTTTATTCATTCTGTCTCTTATACACATCTCCGAGCCCACGAGACCTCTCTACATCTC
>CAJXOV010000536.1 GCA_913057815.1 uncultured Flavobacteriales bacterium | reverse complement strand
GATTGTTTATTCATTACACTGTTTTTTTGTGTAACGCTATTTCAGGACGGGACAAATCCAGATATAAAAAAGGCCCCTTAAAAAAGGGGCCTTTATTCTGTAGCGAGAGCGAGACTTGAACTCGCGACCTCAGCATTATGAATGCTGCGCTCTAACCAGCTGAGCTACCTCGCCATAATTTCGAATTAATCTAATTCGGGCGGCAAAGATAATATTAAATTCTAATTCGCATAATAATGAGGTCGAAAATGACAAATGAATTACTAGATTTTATTTATTTCACCTTATCCAAACAGCATCTACTTGTCAATAGTTGATTTCATGTGGATAACTGCCTAGTTTTATTGGGAAATTTTAGGAACTCTGATCGGATTAATTTACGTATTTTGCGCGCCACCTAAAAAAGCAAATTTAATGGAGAAGGAAAAATACGAGATGGAGTTTTTAGTGAATGCTTCACCTAAAATTATATACAACTGCTTATGCACACCTAGTGGACTATCTGAATGGTTTGCAGATGATGTAAACATCAAGTCTGACGTATTTACATTCATTTGGGAAGGTTCTGAAGAACAAGCGAAACTTCTTACTAAGAAAAGAGATGAATTCGTAAAGTTTCAATGGATGGATCAAGCTGAAGAAGGTTTAAAGACATACTTTGAGCTTAGAATTAAAATAGACGCTATGACAAATGAGCGTGCTATTATAGTTACTGATTTTGCAGAAGCCGATGAGATGGATGAAGCTAAAGCCCTTTGGGAAAGTCAAATTAGCGCCTTAAAGCATATTCTAGGGGCATAAAACTATTAAAACAAATTATTAGAAATGGCTGTTATTACGGCCATTTTTTTTGCCCAATAATTTTAGAATTAATTTCTAGTAATGCGTATGGTACGATGATGTCAGGTTTCGGTAACCCTCTGAATAACTATTATCGACTCTATTCCGGATAAATAACTCCTCTGAAATTAAAGTGGTTGAGCTAATTGTATACTCTGAACAGACTCTTTTTACTCCTGAATCTTCAAAAGAATGAATCAATAATTCTTTGGTCTTAAAAAACCCAACATGTAGTGCTTCCTTTTTAAACAGTTCAGATTCTCTAAGTGGCAACACTACATTTAGTCTTCCTGACTCCGTTAGATGCTTAAAACTAAAATCTATGATCTCTGTAAATGTGAGGTCAACAGTATGTCTTGCTCTTGTAGAAGAAGAATTTGAATTTTTAGTAGAATCTATAAAGTACGGAGGGTTGGTAATAATTAAATCAAACTTAGAAGATGTAACTACTTTTTGAAGAGGCTCATTCACCACTACGAGTTTCGAACTAAAATTAGATTGGATGAAATTTTGCTCCGCTATTAAGTATGCTTCTCTTTCAGGTTCTAAGGCTAAGACATGACCGCTCTTCAATCTTTGAGCTAGCATTAGTGCTAATATTCCAGTTCCGGTGCCTATATCTAAAATAGTTTCATCTCCATTCAATCTTGTCCAAGAGCCTAGAATTACACTATCAGTTCCTACTTTAAAAGGAGCTTCATCTTGTTCTATACTGAATTCTTTGAATTTAAACACGAGACTAAATCGTTTTAGAATGATTGGATCTTATTTGATAGAATCCCAAGTCTCAAAAAGAGTTTCCTGAGAAGGTCTATCAGCTGGCATTTCTCTTAAAGGTTCACATGGCTTCATATGCTGTTTGCAATCCTCAGGAAGAGTTTGATATAGTTTGGTTCCTTTTGTTTTCCAAGCGAAAAACTCATCATCTAATTGCTTCACTACTCTTGCTGGATTCCCAACTATAAGACTTCTTTTAGGGACAATGGTTCCTGCTTTTACTATTGACAATGCTCCCACTACACACTCCTCTCCTAACTCTACATTATCCATAATCACAGAGTTCATCCCTACCAAACTGTTTCTACCAATGTGAGCTCCATGCACTACGGCTCCATGTCCTATATGGGAATTTTCTTCTAAAACCATAGTAACACCAGGAAACATGTGCAGCGTAACATTCTCCTGAACATTACTCCCATCCTTTATCACTATTCCTCCCCAATCTCCTCGGATGGCTGCTCCAGGACCTACGTATACGTCCTTTCCTATTATAACATTTCCGGTAACTGTAGCATTCTCATGAATGAAAGCGCTTTCATGAATAATAGGTTTGAAGCCTTTAAACTCAAATATATTTGCCATTATACTTTTTCAATTATAGCCGCATAACCCTGTCCTACTCCTACACACATAGTTACTAAAGCATATTTCTTATTTTGTTCGTGTAGCTCTATAGCAGCTGCATTTAGCATTCTAGCTCCTGTCATTCCTAATGGATGCCCAATAGCTATAGCACCTGTCTCTTATACACATCTCCGAGCCCACGAGACCTCTCTACATCTC
>CAJXOV010000535.1 GCA_913057815.1 uncultured Flavobacteriales bacterium | reverse complement strand
GACCACCAACTTTAATAGTTCCTTTCTCACCAACTATGGTCATACTGCTTTCAAAATTCTTGTTTTTAATAGCAGTTGAGAAATTGAAAGATCCTATCCCTCCATTAACAAAGTCGAAACTTAAAAATCCAGAATCTTCGAACGCTGTATTGTTTTGGTGTTTGTAGTCTTTGAATACACCTTTGATATTATCTATATCGCCAAACAGCCAATACATAAGATCTATAAAATGACTGAACTGAGTAAAAAGAGTTCCTCCATCTAAATCAAGAGTTCCTTTCCAATGGTTCTTCTTATAATATCTATCATCCCTATTCCAATAACAGTTGGTTTGAACCATAAATATTTCTCCAAGAACTTTTTCCTCAATAACTTCTTTTAGCCAAACGCTTGGAGGAGAATACCTGTTTTGCATTACACAGAAAACCTGTTTGGATCTATTCAGTGCTTTGAACATAACCTCTTCACATTCTTTCTTAGTCAGCCCCATAGGCTTTTCTACCACTACATGCTTTCCTGAATCCAATGACTTAATAGCGTGTTCAGCGTGCAAGCCATTTGGAGTACAAATACAAACTACATCAGTGTCAGGAACATTTTCAAGCATTTCTTCAACACTTGAATAAAAAGGAACATCAAAATTATTTTCACATTCCTCCTTTGTGCGTCTGTCACACATAGCAGTCAATTCAGCCTCAGGATTTCTAGAAATCATTTCAGCATGCCTCTTTCCGATATGACCTGAACCTACTACTGCGAATTTTATCATGATATTGGTTTATTTGCTTTGCAAATTTAACGACTATAAAGTAACTAAACCATACATATCTTAATCATGCTGTTATTATGCCTTTTTCAATATTCCTCCTACTCTCTGAGCAAAGAATGTTAAGTACGCAAAGCATAATACGCAAATTATGTAAGATTCATGTATCCCTATAATATCAGCCAATTTCCCTTGAATTGGTGGAATAATACCTCCACCTAAAATCATCATCACTAAAAATGCCGAACCTTGAGAAGTATACTTCCCTAATCCTTTTATACTTAAAGAAAAAATAGAAGGCCACATGATAGAACAAAACAAACCTCCACTTAAAAAAGCATAAATAGCAATATTACCTGTGGTCAATAACCCAACTATCATAGCAGCCATTCCTAAAATTCCAAATATTTTCAGTGTCCTTGCAGGCTTATCCTTACCAAGAAAAAATCCAATTATTTGCAACGCAACACAAACAGAAAACCCTAGTAAGTGAATAATATCAAAATTCGCTAAGTAAATGGCTAGTAAAACCACACCAAAAGCGATATAAGGAACTACAATATATAAGATCTTTTTTAAGCCTTCTGCAGGGTTAAATACAGCTATAGCACCGGCCCATCTTCCTATCATTAATCCACCCCAATAAAGAGCTATGTAAGGAGAAATATCTGATTCCCCCATGCTTCCGAAAGGAGCAGTCTTTAATAATTCACCAAGATTACTTCCTACAGATACTTCTACACCTACATAGGTGAAAATAGCTATCATACCTAATACCAGTTGAGGATACTGCATAGCACCCCAACCTTCAGAATTAGACTTAGCCATTTTATTAGCACCTAACAGCCCTCCTACTATTGCTACTAAAGCTATTATAGATAATATTAAAATCATATGATCATCTTCCTGAGTAAGCTTTTCCCCTGGTCCTAATCCCAAATACGGTTTGAAAACAAAAGTGAAAACAATCCCTAGTACTATTGTAATTCCTATTAAAATGTTTAATGCCTTATTAGCTCCTAAGAAACTAGAATCTGCTTTAGCCTCAGGTAATTTTTTAGAAAACTTAAATAATGCTGCAGATAAAACGAAAAGAAGTCCTACGCCTATATATAAGTATTGGACAGAAGATAAAGTTAGACTTCCATCTGCTATAGATTCAGCCATATCCACTTTAGCAGCAGTGCCGAACAGTACTGCACCTACTATCAGTGGTCCTATTGTAGTTCCTAGAGAATTTATTCCTCCAGCTAAGTTTAATCTGTGCGACCCGGTTTCAGGATCACCAAGAGCCACCGCAAAAGGATTAGCAGCAGTCTGCTGTAATGAAAATCCAAGAGCAACTATAAACAAAGCCCCTAAAATAAAGGCGAATGCAGAGGAATCTCCAGCTTCAGCTCCATTTACTGCTAATATCATAGCTCCCGCTCCTACAGCCGATAAAATCAACCCTTTAACTATACCACTTTTGAACCCCCATTTATTCATAATATCTGTCTTTTTCAAACTAGATACCACGAAAAGCATGAGCGCTCCCATGTAATAAGCTCCATAAAAAGCAAAATCAACCAATTGCGATTGAAACTGATCGATGTTAAAGTAGGTTTTGCAAAACGGAATAAACACACTATTTGAAGC
>CAJXOV010000534.1 GCA_913057815.1 uncultured Flavobacteriales bacterium | reverse complement strand
CCTATGCTAGATGCCAGAAGGATGGAGGTCTACACAATTGTTTTCAATGGTGAATTGACTGAAATTAAAGAAACGCATGCTAAAATCATTGATGATTCTAGTTATGTTGATTTAAAAGGTAGAGTTGCTATTTTTGGTGATGGGGCTGAAAAATGCCTGACAACTTTGGGGCATTTGAGCGTGGAACTTTTGGAAGTTAAATGCAGCGCACGAAATATGGCTACTATTGCGTTTAATAAACTCAGTAAAGGTGAGTTTGAAAACTTGGCTTATTATGAGCCATTTTACCTCAAAGATTTTATTGCGGGAGCACCTAAGAAGGTATTTTAAAAGTGAAGAGAATTATTCTATATATAAGTTTAATAGTGTTATTGGCCAGTTGCAAAGGCTGTAATGAAGATAATAGCGTAGTTCCGCTAGTTAGTGTTGATTTCTCCATAAACATCAACCAGGCGTCATTCTTTGAACTTACCAATATCACTGGTTGGGTTTACGTTTCGGGTGGAAGTAGAGGGATTATTATTTATCGAAATAATATTGACCAATTCACCGCATTTGACAGACATTCACCTTACAATGTAGATGAGGGATGTCGTGTAAGCGTGTTAGAAGACAATATCACTATCAAGGATGAGTGCAGTGAATCTACTTGGTTAATATTAGACGGGAGTTTAATTTCAGGACCTGCAGTTCAGCCTTTAAAACAGTACAGTACTCAATTCAACGGATCTATTTTAAGGATCAGAAATTAAAAGGCTTCTCCTATATACATGTAAAATCCTGGACCATCCGGAGTAAAACCTACGTCAACTCTGGTGAAAATATCCCTTTTTGGAAATATTAATACTCTTAGTCCTCCTCCAGCACTCCAGAATAATTTTTTGAAATCTAAATTCGGAGAAACAGACCCAACTCCTGCAAAAACAGCTCCTCCAATTCTCTTGCTGAACTTAAATGGCAACCACCGGTGTTCAGTTTGTAACGCGAGTAAATTTTTATCACGGTATTTTCCGAGATAATATCCTCTCATTATGGTCTCACCTCCTATCATGCTAAGTTGATTAAAAGGAACTTCACCTTTAGAAAACTGACCAATCATTTGAAACCCAAGTACGTTCTTATCTGTAACCTTAAAAAAGGCACGGTTATCTATAAAAATGGTTCGTAGTTTATTAGTGGATCCCCATGCAGGCTCATTAAACAGACATCCTATCTCAGAAAGAAAACCATGGCGTACATTCAATACATTATGCCGATTATCATATATCAAACCTAATCCAAGGCCTAAGTTGCTATATCCATTTTCTCCCAGGATAGTCCCCGCTGAAGGCTGATCCTGTAACCAGTCAAAGCTTACGTTACTTAACCGTTCATAATCTATTTCAGCACCTAAATACCAATGCCCTTTGACATTTCGTAAGAACCTTTCTCTAATCAGAATGAAGTTGGCATTGGCTACCGCTAATTCATCCCCAGAAATATCTGGACCTATACCATAATACGATAAAGGGTAACTCTGAAATTTTAACTTTCCTAAAGCAAACCACTTGTTCTTATCAGAGTAAAGCGCATGTTCGAAATGTGCTCCATATTGCCCTTGTAGAGTTATAAATGAAAACCCACTGGCTTCGCTTAGTCTATTGAGAGTGTCGTTTTTAGCATAGTAAACCAATGCTGAAGCTACTCCGATCTCCCAGCTAGTTTCTGGAGCATAGGACAGAGTTGGGTAAGCTATCCATTTCGACTTTTCTATGGAAGTAGTATCATTGAAGATTTTATTAAAAATCTTAGAAACTTTAGACTGAGAATACCCGCTGTAGCCTATACAGAAAAGGGATATTGAAAAAAGCAACAATATTCGAAGCTTCTTGCCAATAGTTATTCTCGGTTGGTTTCTTTTCATGTTTTGCAGTTAGATGCTAATGTATGAAGAATGGCGGATCTTTGTTTAGTGTAAAATGCGTTCTAATACATACTTAAATAGTGTTGTAGATCGTTTAATTTATGGTGAGTAAGGGATTTCATTTTCGTCATTCTCATTTATTATAGACATAGTTTGAAATTGCTCTTCAGTCAGAAATATCGCGAATAAATCGTTTCCTCCATAAAGTAAATAGAACTTCTTATTTATTTCATTTTCAGTCAAAATCTTGTTAATCTTCCTGAAAAAATTGCGGGGTCCAGTGTCCCAAAATGTTCCATTCGATAGTTCGTTGTCATTATAGAGTTTGATTTTGTGGTCATTGATGATAATCTCAAATGAACTGCCAGAGTCACTTGCAGTTTCAACAATTAATTTCAATCCATGGTTATTCAATTTTTGATTCAATTGAGGAAGAAAGAAATCAAAATTGAATTCACATAATTCCTGTCTCTTATACACATCTGACGCTGCCGACGAATAGAGA
>CAJXOV010000533.1 GCA_913057815.1 uncultured Flavobacteriales bacterium | reverse complement strand
CAATAGCGCTGGACTCACCAACAATGTCTGATGTTTTACTAGAATGAATTTTTCGTTTAAGTACTTGAGTTTCTTTTACAAGTGTAGATTGATCCGTTGCATTTCTCAGTGTAACTAAAATTCGGTTTAAATCCAGTGGCTTTTGAATAAAGTCATAAGCACCATTTTTTAAAGCGTCTACTGCAGTATCTACTGTTCCGTGTCCTGAAATCATTATAACAGGAGCATCTAGTCCTAATTCTTGGATTTTTGTTAAGACTTCTAGGCCATCCATTTTGGGCATTTTGATGTCACAAAAGATCACATCAAACTTTTCCTTTCCAAGCATGTGAAGACCTGTAACACCATCTTCGGCTGTATCTACTTTGTAGTTTTCGTATTCTAAAATCTCTTTTAGCGAATTTCTTATTGGAGCTTCATCGTCTATGACTAGTATTTTTGACATCTGTATGTTTTTCTAATGGTGTTTCAATTATTATTCCAAATATTCATTTTATCGAATTGTGGTAATTAGGCCTTCTTTTAACGCAAATGAGGATCTAAAAAGGTGTGAAATTTTGCATGAAGTTAGTACTTGTAATATCTCCAAGCTTGAAATAACCATCATGTCGGCTCTCATTTTAACCAAGCCATTTAATTCTAGTCTTTCCAGTAAAGTTGATCTTACCAGTTTATCATTAAGTTTCAAAAACTCCTGAAGGTTTATTTCATTAAAATCAGTATCATTTGATGAAAAGTCTTTGGATTCTTCCCATTTAAGAATATCATGTATGGAATCAAAAGATCCACTACTACCTATAAGAGAATCGATATTATATAAAGCAACCTTTTCAACTAGTTCATTAAGTTCTGATTTCAACCTTTTTTTGAGACGATCTATCTCTGAAGAATTGATAGGGTCTGAGGGTTGAAGCCAATCAAGTAGTCTACTCACACCTAAATCGTAGCTTTTAGACCAGATCACTTCTTTATTCTTTACAATTATGAATTCAGTGCTTCCACCACCTACGTCCATAATCATGTAGTTACTCAAATCGATGGGTAAAGTTTGCGCAACTCCTTTTTGAATTAATGCAGCTTCTCTGTCACCACTGATGATTTCAATCTGTATTCCTGTCAACTCATCAATTTCATTCTGGAACTCATCTGAGTTGGAAGAATCTCTCATGGCTGAAGTAGCTATAGCTTTTATAGAGCTAACATTATGCTGATCTATAATCCTTTTATAGTCTATCATAGCTTGGACCCCTCTTTGGAACGCATCAGGTTGGATCATGCCTGTTTTTAAACCTGATTTACCTAGTTTGACAGCACGTTTTTCCTTTAGAATTGTTGTGAAACCGGTTTTTGTTATCTCCGCTATTAAAAGGTTGAAGGTGTTTGTTCCTAAATCTACTATTGCTACGCGCATTTTAATACTTTAACCATTTCCAAAGCTCCTTATAAGAAACTTTCTTTCCATACATTAGAATACCAGTTCTATAGATTTTTCCCGCTACCCAAACTGTTCCTATGAAAGTAATAATTAGCAAGGCCATAGAGAGAATAAGTTGCCAAATAGGAACATTCCCCATAGCTACTCTTACGAGCATTACTATAGGAGAGGTAAGTGGGAATATGCTGAAGAAAGTGGCAGCGCTACTTTCGGGATTTACAAATACGATCATCTCAGCTATTATTAAACCAAATACGAGGGGAATAGTAACTGGCGCCATAAATTGCTGAGTGTCGGCTTCTCCATCCACGGCTGCTCCAATAGCGGCAAAGAGTGATCCATATAGGAAGTACCCACCTAAGAAAAAGAAGATAAATGCACTTATAATAGCTGGCCAGTTAGCCGAAAAGATGACTTTTCCTATTTTATTATCCATGAGAGCTTCCATGCTCATACCTGGATTGTTTTTCATGAGATTGGCTCCGTTCTCTACTTGACTCGCCAGTTCGGCCGTGTCCATAAAAGTAGGTAAGATAAGAAGAGCTATAAAACCTAAAAGTGCCGATAGGCCTACCCACATTAAAAACTGAGTTAGCCCAACCAATGCCACACCTATTACTTTTCCTAGCATAAGCTGAAAAGGCTTTACCGAACTGATCAGTACTTCAACTATCCGACTTGTTTTTTCTTCTATTACACCTCTCATTACTTGTGATCCGAAAAGAAAAATGAAAAGGTATATCATTAGTGCAAACGCGAATCCAAGGGCTCCTCTTTCTCTTTGACCGCTAACTTCCTCATCAAGGTTTTCTACATCTTGCTCTAAAAGTCTAATGTCTACTTTGGCTTCTCTGTATTCTTCAACTGAGATTTTAAGTTTGTTTTTAACTGTTAACTCCTGAAATTCGTCTTGTATCTTTCTTTCTAAAGTTGTTTTAATTATTTCTGATGGAAGATCCTTAAACATCATTGGAAC
>CAJXOV010000532.1 GCA_913057815.1 uncultured Flavobacteriales bacterium | reverse complement strand
ACACCTCTCTATTCGTCGGCAGCGTCAGATGTGTATAAGAGACAGGTATAGTAATATGCCCACCTCTTTCTATAACTTCTGTAGTCAGGGTCTTTACTTTTATAAAGTAAGAATAGACTCCATTTTGAACATAGTAATCTCCCTTTTTATTAGATCCGTCCCAAGATTCTAGAATGTCATTACTTTCATATACGATATGACCATCTCTATCAAATATTACAATATTGTAAGATGAAATAGATGATCCTATCACGGTGAACTTTTCGTTTAATCCATCTCCATCAGGAGTAAATGCTGTAGGTACATATAGAAGTGTAGGTGGTTCGAAAATATGCGATGTTGAATCTATACATCCCAACTCACTAGTTGTATAAAGTGTCACTATATGCTGCTCATAAATGTCATCGAACGAATGAGTCAAGTTATATTCTGTACTATAGTATTCTTCGCTCAAATCCCATAAATAATCAATGGCGTTTTCAGTAGAATTTGTAAAATCTATGCTGTCGTCTTCATTCATTTCAAAAGAAAAACTAGCTGTTAAGTCTTCTACAAATACTGTGATACTCTCTTCTCCTCTGTTTTCGCAGACATCATTAGCTACTAAAGTGTAAGATTGTGTTTCGGCAGGAGTAATAGTTATATCTGAAGCCTCTCTATTGGTATCTTCCCATCTAAAAGTTAAATCACCTATTCCACCAAATGCTGAACCTAGTATTTCTGCTGATTCATTTAGACAAATCCCAAAATCTTCTGGAAGGGTCACAGTAATAGGCACAGAAGGTACAGTTAACAGCATTTCATCATAAGCCTCTTCATTACACGCATCTGTAATGGTCAAACCAATAGATTGAGAAGTATAAATAGTGTTAGAGTAAATTTCACTGTCACTTACTAAAATCCCATTGGATTCCCATTCAAAGCTATAGTCACTGAAATCTCCATTAACCATAGGAGTAATTTCAAATTCACTCAAACAATCTAAAACTAAATCTGACCCAATATCAACTGAAATGGGAGTAAACAGAAGCTCAAAACTTGTAGAGTTCGAAAGCCCACATCCATCAGTAGCAGTGGCAGAAATAGTACCACCATAAGGAGGTTCTACCATTAAGTTTTGATCATTGCCTAAAATCGTCCCATTCAATACCCATTCATACTCGAAATTTCCAAACCCTCCATTGGCTGTGGTAATAACGTCTATTTCTTCACCACAATTAATAGTTACATCAGCTATATCATCTAAGTTGATAGGTGGATATAAGGGAACAGTAACTTCTGAAGAAGCCATGGCGTCAGCTACGTTACAGTCATCAGAAACTGTTAGAATATATGATGTAGTAATTCCAGGGGAGACTTCATTTTCTGAAGTTGTGGTTCCGTCATCCCATAAGTAGGTGTAATTCCCAACGCCTCCTGTTACCTCAGGCACTAATAACGCAGAGGTGTTGCAGTCTGATGCAGCGTCATCGATGTCTATAGAAATAGGGTCAATATCTATGATGTACACTGTAAATTCATTACTTACACTATTACATGAGCTTTGCGTTTCAAAAGAAATAGAAAGCGATTCTATGGGCTCATCTAAGTTATCTTGAAATATTGTCAATGGAATCTCTACTAAACTTTGGTTCTCGGCAAAAAAGATTTCAGTAGGAACTCCTTCAAAGTCAACTCCGTTCTCTGCAGTTCCATCTAACTCAAGAGTCAAGGTTTGTTCTTCTATTAAACTCTCTGGTCGAGTAATCCGAATAATAGGCTCTCCACAGTTTTCGAAAAGGGTAGAGTCATTGGCTGAAAATCCTAAGTCCTGAACTAATTCTAAGTTGAATAAATTACTAGAAAAAGAGGATGCCTCTAGAAATACCGCAGAATCGAAACCTCCATCAAATCCATCGGCCAATACCATTTTAATATGATATAACTCACCACATTGAACTTCAGCTTCAGCTAGTAAAGCAGTAGTAAACCCATCATACTCGATTACATTCGGGTCAGTAGAAGTAGTTTCGTTATTAATAAAGTACTCTGAATTTGAGGCTAAATTAATAGTGTTAATGGTTACAGGAGTGTTTGTCCCTGGAACTAAAGCCAAGTTAACAGCATTGTTCGAAAAAGTTCCGGTTATTCCAGGTCCGCTTAAAAAGAAACCGAAAGCATCATTGTAAACATCATCTACGAATTCATTGTATTCTTCAGAACCAAACACAAACTCGAATTTCAAACTGTCACCCTGAGGAATAAAGTCAAACTCTAGAATTACTAAATCGTTCAAGTTTTGACCAGAAAGTTCTGCTAGATCAGCATCAGTGTTATCTGAGTTTTCATCACCTAAAGAAGCACCACCTTGAGTGTTTCCTCCAGGTCCGGGAGTATCTGGGTTATCAAAGTCAGCACCTGACGCTAAATTTACATTTCCAGAGCCTAAAATCTGTC
>CAJXOV010000531.1 GCA_913057815.1 uncultured Flavobacteriales bacterium | reverse complement strand
GAATTGTAGTAAGAACCCAAGGAATGGCAGCTAAAAACAGATTCCATACTAAGAAAAGAAACATCCGAGATTCAGAAAGATGCATTCTCCCTAATATGAGAGCGAAACAAATAACTGATAATAGCGCTAGGAAAGAAGCCTCATAAAAGCGTTGTCTGGATTGGAATAACTTTACCATAAGAGAATGATTTTAGGGATGAATATGATTAAGCCTATTGTGGCTGAACCTATTGCAGTTACTAGCACGGCTCCAGCTGATAAGTCTTTAATGAGTTTTATTTTGTCATGTTTCTCAGGATGAATAAAATCAGCTAACTCTTCAAGTGCACTATTAATTCCTTCGGCAGTTATTACACTGGAGATGCATGCTATTATAAAAAGCCATTCAATAGCAGAGATTCTTAAGTAAGCAGAAGTGGCAATAGCGATTATGGCAGCTATAAGATGAATTTGAGCATTCTTTTCTTTTCGGAAGAGTTGCCAAATTCCATTAAAGGCAAAACCAAAACTGGCAATTCTTTTATGGATAAAGGATGACTTTGGAGACATAATTAGCAGAGTTTAATACCGAACAGACGAATGCGGATCTTTATTGCAACGCTAGTTTTATTTTTTTAAAACTTACCGTGAGTTTCATTTGAGCCCATAATTAATTCGATGTAGAGTTGGTGTGCTCTTAGAGATTTATCTCGTAATGAACTGTTAATGAGCCAAAGTTTCGCGCGGAATGTTTAACTTTAGCACTCTACGAAAACTAATTATCATGAAGTATCTATTGTGTCTAGTGTTCCTGTACTTTTTATTTTCATCTCACGGCCAAGTAGAAAGGAAAGTTGTCTTTGAAGAATCAGCAGGAACTTGGTGTCAGGTTTGTCCAAGAGGATACGTGTACTCCGAAATGGCTCATACTGAATATGGTGATGAGGTTATTTTTATTACTTCACATTTTGATGATCCTATGGCTTATCCTGAATATGTTACAGCTTTAGATCCACCAGGATACCCATCAGGTTTTATCAATCGAAATTCATTTATAGACTTTCAACCCTCTAGTCTAGACAGTGATGTGTCCCCTTATTTAAATCAAACTTCACCTTTCGAATTGGCTGTAGCTATTGATATAGAAAGTGGTTTTTTGACAGCAGATGTTAGTTTAAACCTTAGTGAAGATCTGGTGGGGAATTACCGATTAGGAGGAATTGTAATTGAAAATTCAGTAACTGGACCCGCGCCAGAATACAATCAACATAATGGATATTCAGGCGGATCTGCAGAAATGGGTACTTATCAATTTTCACCTGTTTTTGTTCCAGGTGAGTTAATGATGTATAACCACGTGGCTAGGCAATTGCTAGGAGGTTTCGATGGGGAAGAGTCTAGTCTTCCCATGGAGCTAAGCGCTACAGAAACTTATAGCTCTGAATTCTCATGGGAAATCTCCAATGGAATTGATTCCGATAATGTGCAGGTAGTAGCAGTGATCATTAATCAAGATACTGGTGAAATAGAAAATGCGGCTCTGAGTTTTTATTTAAATGGAGATGATAATGCGGCTCCCTTTTTCCAATCTCCTCCAGTAACTAATGGCCAAGTCCTAAACGATTACTCATATGAAGTAATTGTACATGATGCAGACTACGATGAGTTATCCCTTGAAATTATATCCAATGATTCAGATTGGTTAGAAATAGAAGTTAATGAGTTAGGAAATTTTGTTCTTACTGGGATACCAGAATCTCAGGGTGAAGAGCTAGTAGAGCTAAGCTTATCAGATGGTCAACACACCATTCTTCAAGAGTTCTCTTTATTGATTTCAGCCCAAGGATATGATTGGATTCAGTTAGGTCAGGAGCATTTTTCTGAAGAACCTTCAGATAAGCTGGGAGCTGAGGTGACGGTGTCAAATAGAGTGTTTTCTGCTTCATCTTTCACAGCAGACGCTGTAAGCAAAAAGGTTGTTTATGAGTTGATTGAGGGTTGGTGGGAGCCGCTAGATTCTATTACATCTTTTTCTGGAGAACAATTAGTGATGGCCAGTAATTCTATGGGTGAGTTGTTCTTAAAGGATGCTCAATTGTTATACAAACTAAATTCTTCGAATGAATTAGAATTGGTGTTTCCTTTCGGAATTCCGCAGGGTGAAATGGCTGAAATGAAATTTTCACCAAGTGATAACTTGTATTGTGCGGTGAGTTCTAATTCAGGCGGAGAAGTCAAATCATTAACCGAGGGAGTCTGGAATGACTTAGGAGCTTTTTCTTCAGAGTATTCATACTGGAATAAGATGGCCTTTTCTAGTAGTGAAGATCTCATTCTGTTGTTTGGAGAATCTACAAACGATGAAGTAAGATCACATGTAAGCAGTTGGAATGGAGTTGAGTGGATTCCTTTAGGAGGCTGTCTCTTATACACATCTGACGCTGCCGACGAATAGAGAGGTGT
>CAJXOV010000530.1 GCA_913057815.1 uncultured Flavobacteriales bacterium | reverse complement strand
ATTCGTCGGCAGCGTCAGATGTGTATAAGAGACAGGGTTTTTCATTTGTCTTTGTTTGATTCTTATAACATCAAAATGTACGCCAATATTAAATATATAGTTAATAATAAGCAGGAAAATAAAAAAGCCATCCCCCTTACAGGAAATGGCTTTTATTTTTTTGATAAAGAAATCTATTGAGCGCTCAAAACAGCGTCTTCAGCATTTATAATTCCCCAGCCATATTGACTGTTTTTAGCAGGATAATTACTCGAGTTTTCTTTCATTAATTGTAAAACTTGTGACCTACTCATGTTTGGATTTTTAGCCCATATCAGAGCTGCTATACCAGCCGTAGTAGCTGTAGCTACAGAAGACCCTCCTACATAACTTGGGTCGTTTCCAGACTGAGACAGAGTTAAATTAGTTCTATCATCATCACCAGCTCTCTGCATTACAGTTACAAACTCTACTTGTGATCCACTGTGACAATTATCACATTTATTCATAGATGAAGCATCAGTTACTCCAGTAATTGCAGTAGTCTGGCTCATAGTAGCTGGGAAGATAACCCCGTACCAATTGGTCCAAGAAGTACTAGTTCCTGCAGCTGCTAAAACCAGCTTTCCTCTATTGTAAGCATATTTTACAGCATCTGCCACTTGTCCACTATAGAACACATCTCCTAATGAAGCACTAATGATTTTTACATCACTCCTGCTTCCTAAATAATAATAAGCATCTGAAACCCCATCTTTCTCACTTGAGGAATTTATAACTACATCATCGGTTCCTCTCACACTTACTAAATTCGCTTTGTAAGCTACTCCGCATGCAGTCCCATTATCTGTTCTAGGTCCGGCCATGGCACCCGCCATACTAGTTCCGTGACCGCAGTCATCATCTGGTCCATCATTCCAGCACCACCACCACCAACATTCTTCGTAAGTTCCATGTTTTTCACTGAACCTTCCGTTAGAATCATCACTAGAAAACTGACTATTTAACTTGTTTTGGTTAGGAGAAATACCTGTATCAATCAATCCAATAGTAATATTATCTCCTTGAGAATGACTCCAAGCCTGCTCTATATTCATATAGTCATAATTCCAAGACACTTTAGCATTCGGAGAAACTGAAGAATAATCTGCAGATGGCGCATTGGCACCAACGTTACCTCCACATCCAAAATCTCTTAATTGGACTTCAGTCCCATATCCCATTGGCTCTACATACCTCACCACATTCATTTTTCTAAGTGTAGCTATAGTTTCATAATCCGATAAGTACACATTAAAGTATGGCAAAGGCTTTTGTCCATAAGCCAAAACTTCTTTTAACTCTAAACTTGGATTATTAGTAGTTCTTTGGATATTATTAAGAACGTAGTTCGTTAGTGCATCATACACTGCTTTCCATTCACCATTTTTCACATCTATTTCATGCATTATATCATCTAATTCTCCTAGATGACTTGGCTTATAGCCTATAGACACTAACGAGTCAGATTGCACAATAGCACTCCATAAAGTTCTATCATCTACATCTGACCAATTGAAAATTTGGCCACGATCCAACGAACTTTGTACTTGAGAGTTTATTTCGCTTTTAGAAAGTGCGTCTCCTTTTAAAGGTAAAATAGATTCATTGATAGACAGGTCTATTTCAAACTTTTGAGCTGCTTCGGGGTGGTTCATTTCTTCCTTTCCACAGGAAAAAAGAATAACAGAGCATAAAAAAGCTCCTATGAGTTTAGTTGTTTTCAATTAATTAAGGTTTTAAAAGGTTTAATCCCTGTAATTTACTTGAAATTGATTAAGATTTAGAATCCTATAATTTAATCTTATTAACTCTTAAGCATTATTAAACGATCTGCATCATTTCCGCTTTCTGAGCTTTTATTTTATCGCTAGAAATATAATCATCGAAAGTCATCAACTTATCTAAACAACCGTTAGGCGTCAGTTCAATGATTCTGGTAGCTACAGTTTGTGTAAACTGATGATCATGGCAGGTGAATAATACCGTTCCGGGGAAATCTTTTAGCGCATTGTTAAACGCTTGAATAGATTCTAAATCAAGGTGATTTGTAGGTTCATCTAGCATCAATATGTTTCCTCCTGTGAGCATCATTCTGGAAATCATACACCTCACTTTCTCTCCACCTGAAAGAACGCTAGCCATCTTAAATGTTTCCTCTCCAGAGAATAACATTTTTCCTAAAAATCCTCTAATGTAAACCTCATCTTTGTTCACAGAATATTGTCTTAACCAATCAATTAAATTTAGTTGTTCCTCGAAGAAGTGTGCGTTTTCATTCGGTAAGTAACCCGTAGTAATTGTTTGACCAAATTTAAACTCTCCAGAATCTGCATGATCTTGTCCATTAAGTATTTCATAAAAAGCCGTAGTAGCTAGACCGTTCCTGTCTCTTATACACATCTGACGCTGCCGACGAATAGAGAGGTG
>CAJXOV010000529.1 GCA_913057815.1 uncultured Flavobacteriales bacterium | reverse complement strand
GTTCTGAGATACTGTTCTCTTGACAACCAGGAACTATGCATCCAAAGCTATCTACCTTTACTACCCAGCCCTGCTGTAGTGGATATTCATAATCTGGGTCACCGTTAATGGTTAAGTCTAATGCTTCACCTGTAAATGCTACTCCTCCATCTGAGCAAGCGGTGAGGTCAAAGATTTCATGCTTATCATCGGTATCTTCTATGTAATGGTATTTTCTATCCCACAGAATGGATCCAGTTTGTGCATCAAACTTCACCAGCCAGCCATCATCATTAAAATTTCCATTTTCTTCATCGAACTCTGTTAGCCTGTATTTCCATTCTCCTGCGGCTACGTAATTTCCATCTGCAGTTTGGACTACTTCAGTGAAGGACCTGCGGTAGGTTGTATCTGGGTTTTCTATGATGGTATGCCAGAGTTCTTCTCCGTCTGCATTTATTTTTAATACGCAGGCATCAGTAAGTTCTCCTGGTTCTTGGAGGACTGAACCCACTATGACAATTCCATCTTCTACTGAAATCATTTCTTTGGCCTCAGTAAAATTAAATCCCCATGGTTCATTCCATTCATCTTCTGTGTCTCCATTATCTGGATGGAGTTTATACAGATAGATTATGTTATCTTCTAATAAGTTTGTTGGATGTTCTTCTATTATAACATAGAGATTTTCTTCATGGTAGGTTATAGCATTTGGTCGTTCAATATTTTCTGTCACCCACTGCCTCTCCCAAACCATTTCATCATTTTCATCAAAACTGATGACTCCTGCATCTATCAGAGTTTCTTCTTGATTTGCAGAGCCTTCATAGGCAATAAATATCTTTCCTTGTTGAATTAATATCCCGTCACGGCTTATAGCCAAGGCAGATGCAGAACCTAATGCTTCATCATAAAATGGACTAATCCATCTTTTTTCCCTTTCAATTTCTCCAAGTGGGTTAAATATCAAATAGGCATTGCCTCCTAAGTTTTCAGGGTATATAAATGAATTAACGGTTAGTAATTTATCTGCTAGTAAGGAAACTCCCTCGTTTGAAGGAATAAACCCAAAAGAGAACACTTCATCAGCTCCATAACATAAAGTATCTGCTACTAAGCCTTGATCATCCAAAGAAAACGTACAGGTTAAAAAATTAATGCCATTTGAGCCAACGCTTACTATTTCTAAGCCTAAATCTGTTTCTATTATGGCATGACCTTCACTCAAATTAGACACTACAAACCTGTTATTAAAAGTTGTTTGAGCATTAATAGAATAGCTGCAAAAAAGTGCTTGAAAAAATAATATTATTCTGCATGAGGTTCTCATAAAGTTTAGTGGATTATTTCTATTTTCTCTTGCCATGAATGAGTATTGGTTTGAATAATACAATAATAGAAGCCAGATGCCCACTCCGTAGTATTTATACTGAGCATGGTTTCTTTTTCTATTAAACTAGTGGAATATACAATTCTTCCAGCACTATCTGTAATTTTAAGAGTTCCGTTGAGCTCATTTTGAGATTGCAACGCTAGAACTACATTAATTAAATTACTGGCTGGGTTAGGGTATACTTGGACATGATTCTGGAAGCTTAATTCTGCAGGAATATCTGACTTAGCTCTAGATGACCAATCACCACCTGTAGCTGGGGGAATATAATAAGAACCATCAAAATATTGGTTGAGCACTTCCATGGCATACCTTCCTGCATAGGTTTGGTACTGTTCTGCTAATTGGGTTAACTGGTTAAACTGTTCAGTGCTGCAGTCGTTCCATGATTTACCTATAGCTTCTAGTTCCTGTTTAATCGTATATAAGGATTCAAATGCGGTGTAATCCAAACTTTTAGCAGGGTTAAATCCATAAAAATCAGGAATTTCGGAAAGTGTCATAGCTCCAGAAGTATTGCTCATGAGAAGTGGATATGCAGCTGGATATAGATTTAGTTCTCTCAGACTGGCAGCCGCAGTATGGGATGAGGAACTGTTATAGAGGGCTCTCAGAAGTAAATACTCGTTCTGTAATTTCACTGATTTTAGATATGCACTCTGCTTGTTTAGTTCTGTTCTTACAGTTTTTAAATTTCTGGCATCATATAAAAGGTCTACCATGTAGGCCGGCATAGGGTCTGATTTAGATTCTAGGTATTTTAAAAACGAGTTATCTTTAAGTACATCAGGATTGGCCAAGAACACCTCTAGTGCTATAGGGTGCGGGAGTACGGTAGTTTTATCGGCTACTTCGTAGAGTACTTTTTTAGAAACATGTGGACTCACGCCCAATAACTTATCTCTCATTACCCAAGTATCATCTGACCAGGCTGCCATGACTTCACCTTTGAGGGTTTCTGTATCTCCTTCGTCTAGCAAGATGTATCTCAGGTATTCTACATTCCCTAATTCTGATTGAACAGTAGCTATATCCGCCTGAATCTGCTCAAACTGTAAGTTGATTATGTCTCCACTAATA
>CAJXOV010000528.1 GCA_913057815.1 uncultured Flavobacteriales bacterium | reverse complement strand
AGATGTAGAGAGGTCTCGTGGGCTCGGAGATGTGTATAAGAGACAGATCAACGGTAGCGTAGACTTCATTCGACAAGACAGCACCATCAACAGGGCCAATTATTCTTATGGCGTCAATTACAGACTAAACTCAAAAACCAACCTAAACGTTAGCGCTGGATCAACGATTAACAATTCTAACCAGCAAACAAATGATCTCACCAAGAACACTAGAATTAATAATTATAAGTCAGGTATAACATATACTAGTCTTAATAACAAGACGAATCCAACATCTGGTGCATTCCTGGAAATAACAGGACTCATTGGAAATCGAAAGACACCAGATGAATCAACTAAAATATCAGGAGTTAAAGCATCGGTTAATAAATACATTAAGTTCAAAAAAAGAACTTCCTTTTTAACTGCACTAAAAGGAGAGACTATTAATTCTTCAAACCTTTTCGAAAATGAAACCTTACTAATTGGAGGCCTCGGAACTATTCGAGGCACGGATCAACGATCAATTCCTGCTACTTCTTGGATTACAGGCACTATCGAACTAAAATATCTTTTAGACAAAGGCTCCAGTGTTTTTCTCTTCTATGATAAGAATTTTTTCGAAAAGAGAACAATTGGAAGCTTTAATAGTGGCACCATAAACTCAACCGGCATAGGCTTTTCCATAGGGACTAAGACCGGAGCTTTTTCTTTTGTCTATGGGATTTCTGATTTGGCAAGCAACACAATTTTGATTCGAAATGCCAAAATTAATTTTGGGTACGTCAGTACCTTCTAGAATTCTTTACTTTCGCCTCGGATGAAAAACACAGTAGTATTAATTCTTCTTTCAACACTTGCATTATTATTATCTCACTGCAGCACGCAAAAAGGGATGATTAACTCAAGCCATCTTGATCAAACAATCTCCTTGCAAGATAGGAATGTTCAATTAAAATTCTACCACCAATCCGATGACAGCTCTTCACTCCTACTTAAGATAAAGAATACAGAATTATTGGAAAACCGCTCTATAGGAAGCGATATTCTTAAAGCTAAAGTAAATAGCACTCTCACATTATTCGACCCGAAAACGAATGAGCCACTTGATACGATAACCTATGACATAGCAGGACAAACAAAACAATCAGGAACATTTTTTTACTTCAATAAACACTCTTTTCTTTTGAATTCAGGAAAGAGCTACCACTACTCGCTTTCACTAAATGATAAAAACAGAGGGACATACTTCAGAATGGTAGGGTCGATAAACAAGTCTCAAGAAATATGCAAAGAGAATTTACTTCTCTTTGAACTTGGTAGTAAAATTCCAGAATTAACATTCACAATGAATTCCGATAAAATGTATTCATTGACTTCAGAAAGGATTGATTTATCGTCTACAGAACTCTGGTTTAATTCATCTGAAAACAGTTTACCACCACCACCCTACAGCACTTCTCACACAGATTTACCGGAAATTACATCATTTCAAAAATTGGATATTAATGAACTTGATGGAACAATAGTGTTTCAGGACCTGAATATTGGTAGTTTCCTGATTAGAAAAAAAACATCGGGAGTTACGATAATTTCCAAACCAAGTCACTTTCCTGAAGTAGGATCTGTAGCCGACATGGTCTTACCTCTTAGATATATTTCTGCTCGAAAAGAATTCGAAAGACTAAACTCCAATTCAAACTTAAAAAATGGATTAGAAAAATTCTGGTTAGACTGTGGTGACAACAAAGATAGATCTCAAGAACTAATGGCTACTTTTTACTCCAGAATAGAAAAAGCAAATTTAAATTTCTCATCCTACAAAAGCGGATGGAAAACAGATAAAGGTTTAATATTTATAGTTTTTGGCGAGCCTACAGATCTGCAATTCACTGAAAACACAGAAACTTGGTCATATGGCGACAAATCAGACATAGGAACCATTGAATTCGTTTTCGATAAGGCAGAAAACAAACTTAGTTCAAATCATTACGAACTTAGAAGAAACACAATTTATAAATCAGAATGGGCTAAAAGAGTTAGCGCATGGAGAAACGGAAGAATATACAATTAAGATGATTGAAACTCAAAAAGTGGTTGGAATACACCCAGTAAAGGAAGTTCTAGCTTCTGATAACGAAATTGATAAAATTTTAATTTCGAGAGAGACATCTAGCAACGAATTCTCAGAAATCATTAAGATTGCTAAGGAAAAAGATATTCCTGTTCAAAGAGTTCCAAAAATCAAACTGGATAAGCTCTCTGACATAAATCATCAAGGGGTACTGGCCTTTATATCTCCAATAAAATTCTCTAAAATAGACGACATTCTGGAAGTCGCTGAAGAAAGAAATGAAGCACCCTTAATTATCATTCTCGATTCAGTAACAGATGTTCGGAATTTTGGTGCCATATGCAGAACGGCTGAATGCTTAGGGGCTGTCTCTTATACACATCTCCGAGCCCACGAGACCTCTCTACATC
>CAJXOV010000527.1 GCA_913057815.1 uncultured Flavobacteriales bacterium | reverse complement strand
AGATGTAGAGAGGTCTCGTGGGCTCGGAGATGTGTATAAGAGACAGGTTTAAACGCCATTTCTAAGACCAATAATACTCTGCCACTTCTTAACAGCATGGATGCTGAGCCTAGTTTATTCAATGGAAGAATAAGTGGTACCGAGAAGATCATGAACACAATCGATATTAAAACCAATGAAGAGTGTGATTCTATAGCCCATTTGATAAACGAAGAGTTAAAAGCCTTAGGAATTCACCAAAACTTCGCTCCTGTTTGTGATATTAGTTCTAATAACGAAGCCATCAAAAACAGAAGCTTCGGAAGCGATAAGAAATCTGTAACGGAATTAAGCCGGCAGTTTATTTTATCTACTCAAGAAGATAATATCGTAGCTACGGCCAAGCATTTTCCTGGGCACGGTTTGGTAAAAGGTGATACGCATAAACAATCTGTTTATATAGATGGAGAATTACAGGAAGTAGATATTTACAAACCGCTTATAGAAAGTGGAGTAATTTCTATCATGGTGGCACACATCACTGTTTTAAATAATCCTTTATATGACACTAAAGGACTTCCTGCTACTTGTTCTAGAACTATAGTAACAGATTTACTTAAAAACGAGCTAGACTTCAAAGGAATCATTATTTCTGATGCGTTAAACATCATGAAGGCAGTTACTATTCTTGAAAAAGCTCCGCTGAAAGCCTCTATGGCTGGATGCGACATGATACTTATGCCTATAGATGAGTTAGAAACGATGAACTGGATTTTAGAAGAAATGAAATCCAATCCAATTTACAAAAAGCAAGTGGAGCAATCGGTTAAGAAAATAATTAGATTGAAGATTTGCTTGGGGTTGGTTTAAGCGATTAAAGTTCCTTAAAAAACTATAAAAAGCTCACAACATATTTACTGTTATCCTCCTCCTTGTTATTTTCGATGAGCATAAATCTATTTTATAAGACTCTGCTATGAAAAAAAAATTCGCTTTTGTTGTTTGCACTATTCTTCTAGTATCCCCTATTTCTGCCATTGCCTGCAGTATGTATAAAGTCACTCAAGATGGAAAAACCGTTGTAGGAAATAACGAAGACTTCACCACACCCAATGCTCAGTTTATTTTTGAAAAAAGTATTGGAGAAAACAATGGAGTAATGTATATGAGTTTTTTAAATGAATTCATCCAAGGAGCTGTAAATGATAAAGGGCTTATGTTTGATGGCTTTTATGAGCCTCTTCTAGAAGTAAAAAACACTAAAGGAAAAGAAGATATTTATATAGGTGATGCATTGCAACTCGTGATGAAAACCATGAGCACCTGCGAAGAAGCCAAAGAATATTTAGAAACAATTAATTTAAGTGTACTGGAATCAGGACAAATTGTATTTGTGGATCGCTCGGGCACTTTTTTAATAATAGAAGGAGATGTAATGATTCTAGGAGATGATCCTCAAAAATCTTTTTCTAATTTCTACTATTCTCAAACAGAAAATCTTGACGATGTTGATATCGGTTTTTATCAGAAAGGAAGACAGTTTCTTAATTCTTCAGAGCCGACTAGTTCTTTAGATTATTGCAGTGAGGTTATGCAGAATTTTTCGCAAAGTGGCATAGCCTCTACACAATATTCTACCTTGTATGATCTAGAGATGAACAAGATTCGGATTCATCTATTTCAGGATTACGGAAACTACATAGAGCTGGACTTAGCAGCAGAGTTAAAAAAAGGCAACCGAAAAATTATGATTCCTGAGCTTTTCCCTCCTGAATCCATAGGACACTCTTATTACTCCAAATACAACAATGTCGAACACCCAACCATTTTATTAGAAGAGCTGTTAGAAGAGCATGATGGAAATGAAAAAGATCTTTTTGAAAATGGAATTCATAACATAATTATAGATTTAGGTGAAGAGTGGATTTACGACATAAAAAATCCTGTAGGAGCTATAAATGTATTCAATTATGGAATAGAGCTCATGCCATCTAACTCAGATTTACATTACTATTTAGGAAAGTCTTATGCAGAGAATAAGGAATGGGAAAATGCCATTATGTATTATAAGCTAGCATTGGTCATGAATCCTAATGATCCAGATGCCGGAAGACGAATTAAGGAGGCTGAGAAGATGATGGGGAATAACAAATAATTTCAATTTTCAACTTCATAATTCAATTGAGTATCTATGTTTTACTTTCTAACTTTTATCCCTTCCCTTCATTTTAAATTCATTTTATAAAAAATACTAGATTTGCCATATCTATACATTTTTCCTTTATTGAGCAATTATTATTAAAAACACATTCCTTCTTTTATTTATTTCACTCTCTTTCGTATCCTTCTCTCAGCAAAACGGAGTAACTGAGAATGGAGACGAAGTAATCCTCTTTGATGATGGTTCATGAGAATATAAGGATAGTGATATTCTTGATTCCTGTCTCTTATACACATCTCCGAGCCCACGAGACCTCTCTACATCTC
>CAJXOV010000526.1 GCA_913057815.1 uncultured Flavobacteriales bacterium | reverse complement strand
TTTTAAGTACATATTCTGAATTCTAATCACCGCAGGGAATTCTGGCCCTAGTATCATTTCTCCAAACGAACCTTTTAGATCATACACAAGCTCCTTACTCAGATTGTTTACATCCTCGATTTTTTTATGCCTGATAGTAATTCTAATAAGCCTTGAAAATGGAGGGTAACTGTACTTTCTTCTTTCTAATAATTCGGCATTGTAAAACCCGATAAAATCATGATTAATCACGTTTTGAATTATTCTATGATCGGGATAGTAGGTTTGAATTAGAACACTCCCTTTCTTCTCTCTTCTACCGGCCCTACCTGCTACCTGTGTCATCAGCTGAAAAGAACGCTCAAAAGCTCTAAAATCTGGAAACCTCAACATCTGATCAGCTTGAATTACGCCTACTAATCCTACGTTTTTAAAATCTAATCCTTTACTTACCATTTGAGTTCCTACTAGAATATCGGTATAACCCGATTCTAATCCCTCAATTATATTCTCATAACTATTCTTAGTTCTAGTAGTATCAAAATCCATTCTTTGTACTTCCGCATCCGGAAAGTCAACAGATAGACTTTCTTCTAATTTTTGAGTACCAAAACCCACCATCTTATAAGTTGTACTGCTGCATACATCACATTCATGAGGTGCTGGAGACACTTGATAACCACAGTAGTGACACTTAAGTGCATTAATAGGTTTATGATAAGTTAAACTTACATCACACCTTGTGCATTGAGGCACATTACCACAAGTAGTACACTGCCACACCGGTGAATAACCTCTTCTATTCTGAAAAAGAATTATTTGCTCTCCTTTTTTAAGCGTTTTAGTCATATCCTCCAATAAAACAGATGAAAACTCCTCCTTTATAGTCTTGTTTTTAATTTCAGTTCTGAGATCTACAGTTTTAATATCAGGAAGTGAAACATTTCCAAAACGCTTATTTAATTCTACTAATCCATACTTTCCATTTTGAGCATTATAATAGCTTTCAACAGAAGGAGTAGCACTTCCCAATAAATTTTTAGCACCGTGTAGCTTAGCTAAAACGAGAGACAAGTCCCTGGCGTTATATCTTGGAGAAGGATCATATTGTTTAAAGGAAGAATCATGCTCTTCATCCACTATAATAAGTCCTAAATTCTTTAATGGAAGGAATAATGCCGATCTAGCACCAACATAAATTTTAAATCTACCTCCTTTAGGTTTTAAGGAATCATTCCAGACCTCAGATCTCTGTCCTTGGTTAAATTTAGAATGAAATACTCCTACTATATCACCAAACCTTTTCCTCAATCTCCCTATAAGCTGAGTAGTTAAAGCTATTTCAGGCACTAGAAATAAAACTGTTTTTCCCTTTTTTAACTGCTCAATAATTAATTCACAATAAACTTCTGTTTTTCCTGAAGAAGTAACTCCGTGAAGTAAACAAGTATCCAAGGTCTTAAATACTTCTCTAATATTCGTTAAGCACTCAGATTGGGCGTCACTTAAAAAAACAGGTTCACTATTAGCTTCACGGACATTTATTCTAGAAATTTCTTTTTTAGTTGTTTTAAGAATATTTTTATCTCTTAACGCATTCAATGTTGCATCAGAGATTCCCGAAAAATCCAATAAATCTTTTTTGGTTACTTCTCCATTATTATCCTCAGATAATTTTAAAAATGACATAAACAACTCTAATTGCTTGAACGCCCTGCGTTGCAATTCATCAAGTATCAGCATTCTATTTGACTCCAGAATAGAATAATCAGTAAAGTCAACATAAGTTTTAAGTTTAGGTTTTACAGATTCTTTTAATTCCTCAGAAGTTAAGACAAGTCCTTTTTTGACCAACCCGTTTATAACAGGCATTATCGTTTTAATTTCCAATATTGAACCTACTTCTTTCAATACTAAAATTCCTTTTGCTTCTAAAGCCTCTATAATCTTGACTTCTTTATCGTTTAGTCCTTCATATGAAGGCCGTTCTGAGTTGGCTAGTACTATCTGGGTCTCACTGGCTAGTTTGAAACTACTAGGAAGAGCAGCATTCATCACTTCGCCAATCGGACACATATAATAGACACTGATCCAAGACCAAAATTTCAATTGAATATTGGTGACTATAGGTTCCTCATCTAATAAATATTCAAGATATTTAACTTGGTAATCAATAGGAGCTTGCTCATGAACATATGAGATCACACCTGTATAAAGCTTAGTTCTTCCTATTTGAACTACTACTCTCTGCCCTTTCATGACCAGCTCATTCCATTCATAAGGGACCCTATACGTCAATTCTCCCTTTAAGCTTAAAGGGACAATAACTTGAACAAATTTAGTGACTCGAATCATGTACTTACAAAAGAAATGAAAAATAGGGACAGAAGTAAATTTAAAATTATCGGCATTACTTATCGATAATTCAACTCAAAGATATATTAACAAAAAACGCCCCAGCAAAAGCTGAGGCGTTTTAAATATGTT
>CAJXOV010000525.1 GCA_913057815.1 uncultured Flavobacteriales bacterium | reverse complement strand
AGATGTAGAGAGGTCTCGTGGGCTCGGAGATGTGTATAAGAGACAGGGTTATACTCTGTCCCAACTAGATGGATTAAGTTCAGGAAGTTATTTCCCTCTTGGGCCTAAAGAAATTGTATGGAGATTGAGTGATGGTGTAGATTCTTGGGAGTGTTCTTATACAGTAACCGTAGTTGACAATGAATCACCAGTTCTTTTATGTCAAGATTTTACCATTGAATTAGGTGATGATTTTAATAATGAACCTTTTATTGGCACTACAGATAATTGTGGATCGTTTTCAATAGAACACACTATACTGAATACTATAGATTACGTAGTCGATACTATGGTTTTCTCTAGAGCTACTGATGAAGCTATAGTGCCTAATCAAAGTACAGTTTGTGCCTTCATGCTTTCTGTTGTAGATACCACAGCGCCTTCCGTTAGTTGTGTTAATTCTTCTGGAACACTTGATTTTAATGGAGACTTTTCGCTTTCTCCATCAGATATTGATGGAGGGACAACTGACTTGTCTGCATTTACTTTATCATTAAGTCAGTCTAATTTTACTTGTTCTGAAATAGGGAATAATCCTGTTTGGCTTATCGCTGAAGATTCTTATGGGAATATCGATTCCTGTTCTGCTATTGTTAATATTCAGGATACCACATTTCCAAGCTTAACTTGTCAGGATGTTACTTTAGAAATGGATGGTTCAGGCGAAGCTCATTTAGTACATTCAGATTATGTAGTATCGGCCAGCGATAATTGTGGTGTAGTCAGTCGGGTAATTTCTCAAGAGTATTTTTATACAACTGGATTGTTTCCAGGAGTCACAGCTGAATTTTCTGATGCCAGTGGAAATATGGTTAGCTGTAGTTTCAATGTAACAGTAGAAGATAATATAGACCCAGTTATGACTTGTCAGAATTTTACTCTTTATTTAAATCAATCTGGAAATGGCATCTTAGATAGAGGAGATTTAATTACTTCTACTTCTGATAACTATGCCATATCAGACACTACATATTCAGAAAGCTTCTTATACGATTGTTCTCGCATCGGTATTAACACTATGGAAATTAGAGTGACTGATTTGACTGGTAATGTGGGGGTTTGTAACGCATTGGTAGAAGTAAGAGATACGGTTTCTCCAATCATAGTTTCCCTAAGTAGCATTGATTTATATCTAGATATAAATGGAGAGTCCGGTTTAAATACACTCGATTTATTGTTATCATCATCTGATAATTGTGGTGTTTCTAATGAAGTATTAAGTCAAACGAGTTTTAACTGCAGTGACCTCGGAAGTCAAACTGTTTTATTAACGGTAACAGATATTAATGGAAATTTCACAACTAAAGATATAACTGTAAATGTTATAGATGATATACTTCCATTATCAGCAAGCTTGGTGGATTGGACAGCAGAATGTACCACTATTGTAACAGCTCCATCTACTTCAGATAATTGTACCGGAAGTATTGAAGGAACTACGTTAGATCCTTTAGTTTATAATACACAAGGAACCTATTCTATTGATTGGACTTTTGATGATGGAAATGGAAACGTTCTAGTAGAATCTCAACAAGTAATTATTAACGATGTAACCTCACCTCCAACACCTGTTTTGGCTGATGTAATAGAACAATGTTCAGCTAATCTTACAGCACCTGAAGTTATTGATAATTGTGGGAATACTTTAACCGGTAGTACTATCCATCCAATAGGATATAGTACACAAGGAGATTTTGTAGTAACCTGGATATTTGATGATGGAAGAGGGAATACTTCAACAGCAGATCAATTTGTATACATCCATGATTCCGAAGTTCCATTAGCACCAGTTTTGATTGACCTAAGTGGTGAATGCACCGTAACTGCAAATCCTCCAACCGCAGCAGATAACTGTGATGGACCGATTGTAGGAATTCCTCAAGGCCCCATAACATTTAATACTGTAGGACCTCACACCATCATTTGGGATTTCACAGATTCAGTTGGAAACTCATCTTCTTCTTCTCAGAATGTAGTAGTAACTGATACCACTAATCCCGATACTCCAGTTTTAGCTACACTCACAGCAGAATGTAGTTTGACAGTATCCACTTTTCCATCTACTACTGATAATTGCGGAGATGTAATTATTGGTTCTACCACAGACCCTATAGACTTTAACACGGAAGGAAATTATGCCATTAATTGGATCTTTACTGATTCAGGTGGTAACAGCTCGACAGCTGTTCAGCAGATAGAAATTCATAATGATGTTCCTCTTGTTACACCTGTATTGTCAGATGTATTAGAACAATGTGAAGCTAATCTAATCGCACCAGAAATAACTGACAATTGTGGTAATACTCTTGTTGGATCTACTCTTAGTCCGTTGGTAATTAATTCACAAGGAACTTCAGTAGTTGAATGGACTTTTATAGATGCAGGGGGAAATACTACTTCAGCATTGCAAAACATAATAATAGTAGAC
>CAJXOV010000524.1 GCA_913057815.1 uncultured Flavobacteriales bacterium | reverse complement strand
GATGTAGAGAGGTCTCGTGGGCTCGGAGATGTGTATAAGAGACAGATGATGAAGAACTACATGCTCGCTTAATGAGACGGCTGGTCAATGGTGTTTATGAAACAAAAGACCAAGAAAAAATAGGTGAACTTTTCACTTTCTTGTCAAAAAACGAAGAACACTTTGATAATCTGATAAATTTATGTTTGTCCATATGCATTAACCAATATCCATCGGCTTTAACAGGCACCGCATTCGAGGCAGTTATTGACTGGTCTGAAAACGATGACTTGGATTTTTCAGAAAAGTTGTTGGTTGCTGAATTGGATTACAGGGCCAATGGATGTATAGATAAAGCTAAACCCTGGTTTGAAAATTTAGAACAGCCAAAACTTTATAAACATGGCGTTCATGGCCAATGGAAGAACTTAAGTCCATTCGCAGATAGAATTCGCCTTAATAGGCTACGAGCCTCGTTAGGCAAAGATGTTGACCCCGTCAAGATGGTTCCAAGCGAAAGTGACAAAAAGTACACAGGAAACGTGTTATTTGAACGTGCTTTAGTCAGGTTTTCAAGTATTTGGGGGCGAGGTTGGGCTGGAGAGAAGCTGCTACCGAGTTTTATTATTCAAGAGATAAAACCATCCTTTGAATTGTTAAGAAAGCCTTATAATCAAACAAGAGATTGGATTGGGTGGTATGAGTTTGAATCAGCAGCTGTAGATTACTTTAAATTCGCAATAAGGGCTACGTCTCAGCATGGACATGATTGTATCTTGGCATTAGCCGGTGCTTTTAGAAAAGACTGGGATAGGCGATTTTGGCCGTCTAGCTGGCGAAGAGAAATTGCTTTCACTTTGTATAGGAAGGGCTATGGCAGGGATGGTTTAGTTGGCGTACTGGAGCAAATAGAAAAAGAGATACCTGATTTCGACGACATTCACTCCAAAATATCCGAGTACTATGAACTTTCTATAATGTGGTCAAAGATTGGGGAATCTAATCGAGCGGCTAGCCTATTACCAAAAATCTTCACGGGATCTTTCGGAATATATCATAGGAAAGACAGGCAGTTTTCTCATTGGATATCGTGGTTAGGTAAGCTGATCAAGCAATATCCTGAATTGGCTTATGAGGAAATATGTCGATTTTCTTTGGCGTTAGTAGATTTGGAGCAGTCGGGAAATGGTCGTGGTACGCAGGAAGCAGGACTTGATCTCATCACTATTGCCACTCGTTGGAATTCGCAATATGGCTCAAAGCTTTTGAGATGGTTATTCGACCATAAAGGACTTGATTATGCTCCTGGTCTAACAGGATTGCTGTCTGGAATGCTTGATAGCTCGAGCCCGCCATTTAAAGAAATATCAGTAATGGCGAGAAAGCTACTGATTCCTTTCGAAGAGTACAACCCTTCGGATCTGCCAAAAAAATTAGTGTCTCGTTGCTGCCAATCTTCTGATGATGGTGTAGCGGATGAGGTAGAGGAACTTATTACATCTATTAAGACACATCTATTGCCTTCAAATCGATACTCATGGCTAGAAGGGGTAGCGCTTGGTGTCAGGGAGGCGGGGTTAGACAATAGCATTTATGCATCAATGGCGATTTCTACCCCTCAAGAAAAACATGTTACTCATGAACCCTCTTTGACATTGAAATCCGGGGAAAAACTTACAGATGAAGAGGCGCAGCTAAAAGTAAGTTCTTCTGAAAGCCTTTTTCAGCTTCTTCGAAATGTTGAATCCGTCGATTATTTTCGCTGGATGAATTTGATTCAACCATTTTTAAAAGGTATGAGTGCCCCTCAGTTGGAGGAACTTCATAAGCTATTAAAGCCATTTAAACCTGATAATAATGTTGTTTCTTGCATTGCAGGAGCACTGTCTTCACATGGTGAAGTGGAAAAAGCGAATAGCTTATTTGGAGGCTTATTCGATAACTCGGATCCTAAAGGCTGGGATTTAAATTGGGATGGAGGTTCTAGGCAGTCGATATTTAGAGCTCTTGTTGAAATTGATGCTAAACATTGGCGACCTAAAGCGCTGGCTTCTTTAGTTGATGATTATATTGGTGAATATAGGTATCCAAGTAGTTTAATTTGGAACTTAAAAGAAATTGTAGAAATTCTTTTTGAGGATAAAGATGTCCTGCCTATTTGGAAGGAAATCAAAGAACATGCATACCAGCTAGATGCTTTTGAACAAAAATCTGAGAAACCACCGGCACTGTTGGATGACATTGGCGAGAAGGAAGACGCTAGCTTACTCATTGAGTTTGCATTCGATATGCTTGATGTCGCCATTCCTGAGTTAGGTGATATGGCCCACCAAGCGATAGTGGATTTGTCTAAAATGAAAAAGAATTGGTCAGAAGTTAGTAGACAAATAGCTAATAGACTAGACAAATGTGGATTGACACAGATAAAAATGGTGTCTTTATTAAGTCTGTCTCTTATACACATCTCCGAGCCCACGAGACCTCTCTAC
>CAJXOV010000523.1 GCA_913057815.1 uncultured Flavobacteriales bacterium | reverse complement strand
TACACCTCTCTATTCGTCGGCAGCGTCAGATGTGTATAAGAGACAGATCTATTTCTGGATGAACATTCCTAGGAACGCTTAGATCAATAATTAATAAATCCCTATCAGATGGAATCATATGAGGAAGAACAGTAGGAGTAGAGGCTCCTGTAGCTACTATAAGAACATCACTTAAGTGAATAGAAGGCTTTAGGATATCCTCACCGAAAACATCAATGTTATATCTATTAGCGAGCTCTACCGCTTTTTGTACAGACCTGTTTAGAATTCTTACATTATCTGAAGGAATGTGACGAACTAGGTTCTCACATACGTTTCTACCAATCTTTCCTAACCCGTAAATAGAAATTTTCAGGTCGTTTACATCTTCGAAATGATTTCTTACATGACGTACAGCAGCATAAGCAGTAGATGTTACTCCAGAACTGAATTCAGTTTGGTTTTTAATTCTCTTACTCATCTGAGTAGCTGTGTTTACTAACCTTTCAAGAAAAGCTCCGCTACTGTCATGTTCTTTAGAAACTTTAAATGCTTTTCTAACCTGCCCTATAATCTCAAAGTCTCCTATGATTTGAGAATGCAGCCCTGCTGAAACTTCAAATAGGTGCTTTACTGCTTCTAAACCTAGCTTGGTATAGCTGTGCTTTTCGAATTGAGCTTGGTCGCCTTTAATCAGATTGAAATATGTTTGCTTAGAGTTTTGCAACGTGTTAGTCTTTACATAAATCTCCGTACGATTACATGTGGAAAGAACCATGATGTTCTCACAAGAAATGTCTTTTAATCCTGAAAGTAGAGTCGCTTGATTGTCTGTATCCAGTGCATATTCTTCTCGCTGAGAAGCCGGCAGCTCATTATGGCTGATCCCGAACACAGAAAACTGTGCAAGACCTGAATATAAATATTGATTTTTCTCTGATAACTGCCCCAAATCGGGTACAAAATTAAATACCATGCGCTATAAAAATACCTCTATAAATTAATTCGATACCCGAAGACGACAAAAGTAAAAGTTAGCTTTGCTATAGTATTGTCATTAGTCATTGATTTTACTGACTTACGTCAGTTTTTGGAGAGATGATTATATTTGCTTTGCAATTCAGAATTTTCAAAAAAAATGCAAATAGAGCTTTCGAGCATAGGTAAAAATACCCGTGAACCGAGTAGAAGGAGTTTTACTCTGGAAAAGGACATGAGTTTGCATGTAATTCGCACAGAACCCGGTGGTGAACATGAAATCATGAGCGCTGTTGATAAAGGAACTGTTCAGATTTCTATGTGCCTGGATGGTGAAATGAAATTCTGGTTTGGTCCATCTTATTCTATGGATTTGATTAGTAATCAAGTGATGACGCTCTATAATCCTGTTATGGATTTACCACATAGGATAGATGTTAATGGAAAAGCAGATTTAGTGGTTTTATTTATTTCGGTTACTCAGCTTCATCAGTTATTTGTAAAGGAAAGTGAAGAATTACACTTTTTAAAAGGAGATTCAGCGTTGCAAAAGTTTTATGCTAAAAACGAAATGCGCGCTCCCCTAGGAATGTGTGTGAAGCAAATATTGAATACCGAACTTTCTCCGCAAAGTGAAAAGCTATTTATGCGAGGAAAAGCTTTTGAAATTCTCAGCCATTACTTCCATAAATCTGATGCTGCTGGAGATATATACGACAGTTGTCCATTCCTAAAGGACTATGATAATGTGATGAAAATAAAAGAAGCTAAAGAAATTATTCTGGACAGAATGACTGAGCCGCCAACTATAAAAGCGTTAGCAGAAGAAGTGGAGATTAGCGAATACCAATTGAAATTAGGATTTAAAAATATTTATGGTTCTACTATTTATGGATATTTGACCGATTATAAAATGAATCAGGGAATGTCCATGTTAGAGTCTGGAGATTATAAGGTGAAAGATGCTGCTTATGCGCTTGGTTATGTAAATCCGAGTCATTTTATAGCAGCTTTTAAAAAGAAATTTGGCGTAACGCCTAAAAAATATTTAATGCAATAATGGGTAACAAACAAGGAATTTTACTAGTGAATTTGGGTTCTCCAGAAAGTACAGACCCCAAAGATGTAAAAGTTTATCTGCGAGAATTTCTTATGGATGAGCATGTGATAGACGTACCATACTGGAAGAGATGGCTTTTAATAGAAGGAATTATCTTAAATACCAGGCCAAAGAAGTCTGCTGCCGCTTATAAGAAAATATGGTGGGAGGAAGGTTCTCCTTTAATAGTCTACAGCCAAAGAGTGTTTGAAAAAGTGAAACAGAAAATAGACAAGCCTATAGAGCTGGGAATGCGCTATGGCAAAATGTCCATTGAAAAAGGACTTACGGACTTATTCAGCAAAAATCCAGAGCTAGAAGAAGTCAAACTGATACCGCTTTATCCGCATTATGCCAAAGCTAGCACGCATTCAGTTATAGCTGTCTCTTATACACATCTCCGAGCCCACGAG
>CAJXOV010000522.1 GCA_913057815.1 uncultured Flavobacteriales bacterium | reverse complement strand
ATCTGAAATCCTGACCACTTTTTAAAGTAAGTAGACATTCATACATCAACTTAATCACACTTTCTACATCTTCTTTATGTGCACTTTCTACAGTGGTATGCATATATTTTAATGGCAAAGAGATTAAACAACTGGCCACTCCTTTATTACTATAAGCAAAAGCATCTGTATCTGTTCCTGTTGATCTGCTGGCAGCTGCTCTTTGAAAGTTAATCTTCTTCTTTTCAGCTGTAGTTATGATGTGCTTTAACAAGTTGTTTTGAACCGCTGGACCATACGTTAATACAGGACCTTTTCCTCCTTTAAAGTCTCCTTGCTTGATTTTACTTATCATAGGGGTATTGGTGTCATGACAGACATCTGTAACTATAGCTACATCAGGCTGAATCCTTTCTGCTATCATTTGTGCTCCACGTAAACCAATCTCTTCCTGTACAGCATTCACCACATATAGAGTAAAAGGAAGTTCCTTCTTGTTTTCCTTTAGCATACGAGCTACTTCAGCTATCATAAAACCACCCATGCGATTATCCAATGCTCTTCCCACATACCATCTGTCGTTTAGCTCCATGAACTCATCCTCGAATGTAACTACACATCCTACGTGAACTCCTAACTTTTCTACTTCTTCTGCTGTATTACACCCACAGTCTAAAAATATATTATCTAATGTAGGCGGCTTTTCTGTGCCTGACATTCTAGTATGAATAGCTGGCCAACCAAAAACAGCTTTAACCATCCCTTTATCCGTATGAATGTTTACTCTTTTAGATGGAGCAATTTGATGATCAGATCCACCATTCCTTTTCAGATAGATAAATCCATCTTTAGTTATGTAATGAACAAACCATGCTATTTCATCAGCATGCGCTTCTATTACAACTTTATATTTTTGACCTGGATTAATTATAGCTGCTACAGAACCATATGTATCCACGATATATTCATCAGAATAAGGCTTCATGTAATCTAACCAAATCTGCTGTCCTGAACTTTCAAATCCTGTAGGACTAGCATTATTGAGGTATTTGTACATGAAATCTTTCGCCTTCTTATTTATCAAACTCTTTTTTGCCATAATTAACTTGTTTCGTTAGAACTGAGCGGCTAAGTTATACTTCTTTTGCATTCTAATAAAACATTTTTATTTCATGGATTCATTAACCCAAATTTGTCTGGGTGCTGCCGTAGGAGAAGCATATTTAGGTAAAAAAGTAGGGAACAAGGCTATTTTATGGGGTGCCATTTTAGGTACTGTTCCTGACTTAGACGTTTTATTTAAACCTCTGTATCCTTTCGTTCAAGGGTTGGTGATGCACAGAGGTCTTTCACACTCTCTTTTGTTTTTCATTTTAGCTTCACCTTTTTTTGGGTGGTTGGTTAATAGGATTCATCCATCATCTGCATCCACTGCTAAATGGGCTTGGTTTTCTTTTTGGGTAATGTTTACTCATGCCATTTTAGATTGTTTTACTTCTTGGGGAACTCAACTATTTTGGCCTCATCCATATAGGGTGGCATGGAATAACATTTTCGTGGCAGACTTCGCTTATACACTTCCTTTATTAGTCTGTCTTATATGGCTAATGTTCAAACGTAAAGATTCTGCCATAAGAGCTCGTCTTAACTTAATCGGCTTAGCATTAAGCTCGTTTTATATGATACTGACTTTTGTAAATAAAGGTGCCGCAGGGTCTGTATTCTCTAAGTCTCTAAATGAAAACAGTATCTCTTATACTGACTACAGTACCAGACCTACTCCACTGAATTCAATCTTATGGGATGCACTGGTAGAAGGAGATGAATATTTTTACACTGGATACTATTCTCTTCTTTCAGACTCTGAAACTATCCAATGGGATTCGATTCCAAAAAATCATTCTCTCATGAGTGATTTTGAAAAAAATAAAGATTGGCAGGATTTAAAACGGTTTACTGCAGGCGAATATGCCGTAGAAAGGATCGAAAACGACACCATCTTGATTCATGATTTAAGGTTTGGGAAGATGCAACTACCTGACGGAACTTCTGATTTCGTTTTTACTTTTTATGGAATTCCTTCACCTGACAAGAGTTCAATAGTATTCTCTCAAAAACTACTTCCAAGCGAAAGATTGTCAAGTGATGAAATGAAAGAAATGCTCTCAGTTCTATGGGAATCTATAAAAGGAAATCCTCTGCCTGAAGATTTTACTGAATAATTAACCTTTCTGTTAAGATTTTTGTGCCGTCAGCACCAATAAATTGAAGGTGATACACTCCGGTAGTTAGGCCGCTCACATTCAATTGAGAAAGAGACTTACCGGCTGGCATAAAAATGTTTTTCACTAAGATTATTTTACCTTGATTATCTACTACTTGAATTCCTTGAATTTCAAAAGAAATATCTGTTTGCAACGCCACAAAGTCAGTGGCCGGATTTGGGTATACTTGAATTTTTTCTTGGACAACTAGTTCTCCTGTGCTTAGATCTAAGG
>CAJXOV010000521.1 GCA_913057815.1 uncultured Flavobacteriales bacterium | reverse complement strand
GAGATGTAGAGAGGTCTCGTGGGCTCGGAGATGTGTATAAGAGACAGCGTAGATGGAATTATCTCCTCTCCTGCTTTGAGAGCTATAACTACAGCTAAGTGTTTTGCAACGCAATTAGAAATTCCAATAAATTCTATCAAGGAAGAAAGAAAAATTTATGAAGCCTCTCCTGATACTTTAATGGAACTTTTACAAGAACTAGATAACACTTTAGAAAAAGTAATTCTTTTTGGACACAATCCGGGACTCTCTTATTTAACTGGGCTTTTAACCGGTGAACTATATGATAAAGTTACTTGTAGCATTTCAGAAATAGAATTACATATTGAAGAATGGTCTTCTTGTTCGGTTGGAATTGGTAGCCTTATTTCGTATGATTATCCTAAGAACTTATAAAACTGAAGTCAGTTGTTTATTAAAATTACCAAGCATCTCAGTTTATCCATTTTATGTTCTGTTATAGTTGCTATAGCTCTATTTTCAATAGTCTTAAATTCAGGAGTGATATTTGGATTCTATTTCACTATAGCAGGAGTAATCATAGGCTTAATGGCTTTGTTTACAAAAGAGCTCAGTATTGCATTAAAAAACTTAATCGCTATTATAGCTCTTTCATTCTTTTATTACTTATTTAATTATCTTTTGTTCATTGAACTTGAAACTCAAGTTCCTTCCGTAATTATTAGTGAAAACCCATATTCTAAGGCATTTACTTATTTGAGTAACACTACATACAAAGATTTTTTAGAGTTTTGGCCACTTTTCAAGTCGAAAATTGAGTTGTTAGACATCCTGTTTCTGGCATTAGGATTAGAAGGACTCTTTTATTTAGGATGGAAGAAAGAATTTCTCAGTACTGGAATACTTCCTGAGAACGAAGAGAGTAATAACTTGAAAACTGGGGATACTTTATCTCAAAAAAGGAAAGTTAGAAGCAAAAGATTCAAGAGAAGGTTTTAGTGCATAAGTAAAAAGTAAGTTTTCCTTAGTTGTATTCGTTAATATAAATACCTTTGAACCCCGTAGATAACAATCACGGGAATGTCAGACAGCGCTAAGTACATCTTTGTAACCGGAGGGGTTACATCTTCACTAGGAAAGGGAATAATTTCAGCTTCTTTAGCTAAACTTCTTCAGTCGAGAGGCTTTAGAGTTACTATTCAAAAACTAGATCCATACATTAATATTGACCCGGGAACGTTAAACCCTTATGAGCATGGAGAATGTTTCGTTACAGATGATGGAGCAGAAACAGATTTGGACTTAGGTCATTATGAGAGGTTCTTAGATAGAAGAACTAGCCAGTCCAATAATGTTACAACAGGTAAAATTTATCAAAGTGTAATCAACAAGGAACGTAAAGGAGAATACCTTGGTAAAACGGTTCAAATCATTCCTCACATTACTGATGAAATAAAGAGATGTATTAAAATATTAGGCTCTAAAAGTGCATACGATTTCGTTATTACTGAAATAGGTGGAACCGTTGGAGATATAGAATCTCTGCCTTATGTAGAAGCCGTGAGACAATTAAAATGGGAGAAACCTGATGAATGTTTGGTTGTTCATTTAACCTTAGTTCCATATTTAGCTGCTGCCGGAGAATTAAAAACCAAACCTACTCAACATTCTGTTAAACAACTATTAGAACTTGGTGTTCAACCAGATATATTGGTATGTAGAACTGAACATAAACTAACACCATCAGTTAGAACTAAAGTGGCTAAGTTTTGTAACGTAGCTGCTAACGCTGTGATAGAAAGCATAGATGCATCTACTATTTATGATGTTCCATTATTGATGTTAGAAGAAAAGTTTGATACTGTAGTATTAGACAAGCTTAGAATTCAAAATTATCCTGAGCCAAATCTAAAAGAGTGGAATTCATTTCTAAAAAGGTATAAAAACCCTAAGAGCGAGGTAGTCATTAGTCTAATAGGAAAGTATGTCGAATTAAAAGATTCTTACAAATCTATAGCAGAAGCCTTCATACATGCTGGAGCCGTAAATGAAGTTAAAGTAAATATCAATTGGGTTCATAGTGAAGAACTTACTCCTAAGAATATAAAGTCAATTCTTAAGAGTTCAGATGGAATTATGGTAGCCCCAGGTTTCGGATCTAGAGGAGTGGACGGAAAAATCATGGCTGTGAAATATGCCAGAGAGAATAAAATTCCATTCTTCGGTATTTGTTTAGGAATGCAAGTGGCTGTAATAGAATATGCCCGAAATGTATTAGGCCTGACAGATGCGCATAGCACTGAAATAAAGGAATACACTCCTCACCCAGTTATAGATATTATGGCGGAGCAAAAATCCATTACTAATCTTGGAGGTACTATGAGACTAGGTACTTACGAATGCCAACTAAGAAAGGGCTCTTTAGCCTATGAGGCTTATGATAGCAAGGAACAAATAGAAGAAAGACACAGACATAGATCTGTCTCTTATACACATCTCCGAGCCCACGAGACCTCTCTACAT
>CAJXOV010000520.1 GCA_913057815.1 uncultured Flavobacteriales bacterium | reverse complement strand
TAGAGAGGTCTCGTGGGCTCGGAGATGTGTATAAGAGACAGATTAATATCATATTGAAATGGAAAAAGTAATTAAAAAAGGAAGTGGTTATGTTATGTTGGTAGTGTTGTTTCTAATCGTTGCATCCTTAATAGGAGGGATAGCAGTTTTGCAGAATCCTTTACCACTAGTATTGATACCTTTCATCGTTATAATAGTACCAGGATTTTTTATAATCAGTCCTAATGGATCAAAAGTGCTTACACTCTTCGGGAAGTATATAGGTACTATTAAGGAGAATGGTTTTTTCTGGGCTAATCCATTCTTTAAAAAACAAAAGATTTCGCTAAGGGCAAGAAACTTTGACAGCGAAAGACTAAAGGTGAATGATAAAATAGGTAATCCTGTTTTGATTTCAGTCATCTTAGTTTGGAGAGTTAAGGATACTTTCAAAGCTGCATTTGATGTAGATAAGTATGAAGAGTTTGTTAGAGTTCAAACTGATGCTGCAGTAAGGAAATTATCCGGAAGATATGCCTACGATAATTTTGATGAAAACAATGTAGATGAAGTTACCTTGAGATCAGGATTAGATGAAGTGAATGACGCCCTTGAAGAAGAAATTTCAGAGAGAATGTCTATTGCTGGAATAGAAGTCCTAGAAGCTAGAATAGGATATTTAGCTTATGCTCCTGAAATAGCGAGTGCCATGTTAAAACGTCAGCAAGCTGTGGCTATAGTAGCTGCTAGAAAGAAAATAGTAGAAGGCGCAGTTGGAATGGTTCAAGATGCATTAGTTAAAATAGCAGAAGACAATATAGTCGAGTTTGATGATGACAAAAAAGCATCGATGGTGAGTAATTTACTTGTAGTATTGTGTGGTGATAAGGAGGCTACCCCTGTCATTAATACTGGAACATTAAATGGATAGCATATGAGTAAGAAAAAATCATTTGTACTTAGAATAGATCCTGAAACGTTTAAGCTAATCGAGAAATGGGCTGACGATGAATTTCGCTCGGTAAATGGCCAATTAGAATGGATGATTCATAAAGGTCTTAAAGATGCTAAAAGGGCTAAGTCTAAAAAAACAGAGGAGAATTAACTGAAAATCAGTCTGTGACCATAGGAATTAATCCCCTAAGTCCCATGTCTACTACGCTTTCAGTTGACCCGATCCCTACATCCCATAAGCCATTGGCATTGTCGTCTACCCATTCGAAACTTTGATTAGTGGAAAGAGACAAAGTTATATTTATATCTTCTGTTTCATTGCCAGTAATAATAAATGAAGGCTCGAATTCTCCAGTAACTACACATGAACCCACAGGAATAGGTGAAGTGTTGGACAATGGGTTAGGAACAGTAGTAGCTCCTTCAGGTGCTTGACCTTGTGTAATATTTCCTAAGGTTTCGAACGCCCAGTAGCCTTGTTCTTTATTTTCATTTAAAGTCACAGAGTTTTCATAAACCATAAGGTCTTCTATATACGTATTAAACCCTACAAAACTGGCTAAAGTGCCCGTGAGATCAATCTCATTGAACCTGAAAGAAATATCGTAGTTTTGGTAGGAAAGAGAAAGTCTTGCCCATTCGTAACTACCAGAATTCACTTCACTCAAAGGTATTTCTAAAAAGATTCCTCCTGGTTCTACTATAATACTTTGGTTAAAATCTATTCCTGATCCTCCTCCTTCGATTGTTTCAGATGCGTGATAAATTATCTCACCATCTCCGAGGGGTGTTAATGAGTTTTGTGCTAGTTCTAGATAATGCGCAGAAATAGAATTAAATACTGGGCTTTGGCTTCCATGTCCATCCGGCACTGTTTCAGGTGAACCTAAATTCCCTAATCGGAGTTGATTGGAATCTACGTCTAATCGAATTATTAATTTAGCTGGTGCATTCTGGTTATCATCTTCATTATCGTCTTTTTCTTTGTTACAAGATGTGATAAATATTGTAGATATTAAACTCGCTGCTATAAATAGAATCTTGAATTTCATGCTGTCTAATTTAATAAATCAAAATTTCATTCTTTTATTGTGAAAAATAGTGTTCAAAAAGTAATAAAGAATTTTGATGTTGCTCAATTTTCGTTCTGAAAAATTTAATAACTTGCCAGTCCCTGAAGTGCTTAAGTACCTAGGGGGAGATGAGATAAATTAACTAAATAATTAAAAAATGAGTGAAGATAAATTAGCTGGAGTAATCAGCAAAGCCGAATCACAGATTAGTGAATGTGGTGTGTCAAATGTTGATAGCGCCTTAGTAACTGAAATTGCTAGTAGGTTCAAAATGATGTTAGGAAATAGAGATGCTATGCTTGTTTCTGGAACAGATCCTGTAGAGTTAGAAACTGTTAGGAAAAATTTCGTTGAGAAGAAGTTAGGAGTAGACAATAAAGAAAAAGGAATGGCTGCAGTGAATAAAGTAGCTGAGCAAATGTCTTCTATCAAAATGAAAAATAGAGTAGCATTCTATTACATGGTTCAAAAAGAACTA
>CAJXOV010000519.1 GCA_913057815.1 uncultured Flavobacteriales bacterium | reverse complement strand
GTCGGCAGCGTCAGATGTGTATAAGAGACAGGAAGGAGGTGGTCAAGTGGGAGATGTTGGGGTTTTGATGAACGATTCTGAGGAAATAGAGGTGTTTACTACCAAAAAAGAAAACAATCAGATTTTACATTTTACTGAGAAACTACCTGAGAACCTAAAAGGAACTTGGAGAGCAAAGGTGAATCTTCAAAATAGAACAGCTACTGCTGCTAACCATACATCTACTCATTTGGTTCATTTGGCTTTAAGATCAGTATTGGGAGAGCACGTGGAGCAAAAAGGAAGTCTAGTTAATTCTGAGTACTTAAGATTTGACTTTTCTCATTTTAGTAAAGTAAGTGATGAAGAGTTAGAGAGAGTGGAGTTGATGGTGAATGATCTTATAAGAGAAAACCTAGAATTAGTAGAAAACAGAGAGTCTACTTTAGAAGAAGCCAAAGAGGAGGGTGCTATGATGTTGTTTGGTGAGAAATATGGAGATAAAGTACGCTTGATTAAGTTCGGTGATAGTGCTGAGTTATGTGGTGGTACACATGTTTCTCAAACAGGAAATATTGGTTATTTCAAAATCACTTCTGAGGGCGCAGTAGCTAGTGGAGTTAGAAGAATAGAAGCGATCTCAGGTGAGACATGTGCAACTTTTATTACAGAACAATCAACTCAAATAAAAAGTCTAAAGGGTTTATTGAAGTCTCCAAAAGATTTGGAAAAGGCTGTTGAGGACCTTCAGAAAAAGGCAAATGATTTAGAAAAACAGGTTGCATCTTTAAAAAAGGCTGCTGCATCTGGAATGTCTGAGGATATTAAGAAAAACATCTCTGAAGTTAATGGGACACCTTTTTTAGCTGAAAAAGTAGATTTGGATGCGAATGGTATAAAGGATTTAGCCTTTGAATTGAGAAAAGAATATAAAGATATTTTGATGATTCTAGCTACTGATCATGGAGGGAAGCCAGTTATTTCATGCCTAGTAGGGGATGATACTATTAGTCAAAAAGGCTTACACGCAGGAAAAATCATTAAAGAGTTATCTGCAGAGATTAAGGGCGGAGGTGGAGGCCAGGCTTTTTTCGCTACTGCGGGAGGTTCAGATGTTTCTGGAATAGAAAAGGTCCTGACTAAAGCCAAGACCTTTTTATCTTAAAGTTTTATTATTAATTATGCCAGTGCACGTTCAGCCTTAGCTTTCATTTTAGCTAGCTCTTCGTCTGTTTTGTCATATACAGTCCCGTAGTAAACTTCATTATAAGCTAACCCTAAATTCAGAAAATACAGGATGCTGAATAATATAGCCATCGTATAATCAATAATGTGAAATTTACCGAAGCTATTTAACAATTCAAAGAGAACCTTTACCACAAAGAAAATATTAAAAAGTGGAATAAATAAAAGTCCTAAATGACCTTTTGGTCTACCTACTATTTTTAAAGTCAAGTAGAAATCATAAACTGGGAGAAGTGTTCCTAAAAGAATTTCTCTATTGGACAGTCCGCATTTATCAAAAAGTCTCCATTTGGCTACTAAACCAATGAGAATTAAAAGCGGAAGAACTATTAGCATTCCTGTACTCAGATTCGAAATGAGATCTGTGATGCTAGCAAATGTGTTAGTGAATATTTCCATAACGTATTATTTTTAGTGTTTAAATTGAAACCTTTGTGATCGGGCTCCGTAAGTAAGACGTTAGAACTTTGTCAAGGTTGCCTATTTGGGTGTCTAAACTACACGATTTTTTATGCTGGATTAGGGTTGGCATATTGTTTCACTTGCTTAGCTTCAATTTTTTCAGGACAAAGAATTATCAGTCTTTCTATAATATTTCTAAATTCCCTAATGTTTCCTGTCCAATTCACTAACTGAAGTTCCTTTATGGCTTTGTCGTCTATTTCTTTTTTGGACATGCCATACTCATCACAAATTTTTGAAATAAAGAAATCAGCTAACATAGGAATGTCATCTTTTCTTTCATTCAAACTAGGAACATGGATTAGAATTACACTTAGCCTATGAAACAAATCTTCTCGGAATCTACCTGAATCTATTTCTTCCCTCAGATTCTTGTTGGTAGCGGCTAATATTCGAACATTTACTTTTATATCCTTGTCTCCACCAACTCTGGTGATTCGATTCTCTTGAAGAGCTCTTAAAACTTTAGCTTGAGCATTTGCACTCATATCTCCAATTTCATCTAAGAATAGAGTGCCTCCATCTGCTTGTTCGAACTTTCCTTTTCTTTGTTTAATGGCAGAGGTGAAAGCTCCTTTCTCATGACCAAATAATTCGCTTTCAATCAGCTCGCTGGGTATAGCTGCGCAATTGACTTCTATAAATGGAGCTTTATTTCTACTGCTCTTTTCATGTAACTGACGGGCGACTAGTTCTTTTCCGGATCCATTTCCTCCTGTAATTAAAACTCGGGCCTCAGTAGGAGCCACGGTTTCAATCATCTCTTTTATTTCCACAATCGCGCTGGACTCACCAACAA
>CAJXOV010000518.1 GCA_913057815.1 uncultured Flavobacteriales bacterium | reverse complement strand
GATGTAGAGAGGTCTCGTGGGCTCGGAGATGTGTATAAGAGACAGCTACTAACTCGTGTGTAGCCGTAATGGAAGGTAACGAGCCTGTAGTAATTCCAAACAGTGAAGGAAAAAGGACTACTCCGTCAATAGTAGGATTCATAGAAGGTGGCGAAAGAAAAGTGGGTGATCCAGCTAAGAGACAAGCTATTACGAATCCGACTAAAACTATATACTCTATTAAGAGATTTATGGGAAGTACTTTTGACGATGTCAAAAAAGAAATTTCAAGAGTACCTTATAACGTAGTAAAAGGAGATAACAATACTCCTAGAGTATTAATAGACGATAGAAAATATACTCCTCAAGAGATTTCAGCTATGGTTCTTCAGAAAATGAAGAAAACTGCTGAAGATTATTTAGGACAAGATGTTTCTGAAGCTGTAATTACAGTTCCTGCATACTTTAATGATGCTCAAAGACAGGCTACTAAGGAAGCTGGTGAAATAGCTGGACTAGAAGTGAAAAGAATAATCAATGAGCCTACTGCTGCGGCATTAGCTTACGGATTAGATAAAAAATCAACGGATCAAAAAATTGTTGTTTTTGATTTAGGTGGTGGTACTCATGATGTTTCTATCCTTGAATTAGGTGATGGTGTATTCGAAGTATTATCTACAGATGGAGATACTCACTTAGGAGGAGATGATTTCGATCAGGTAATTATAGATTACTTGGTACAGGAGTTTAAAGATGAAAATGGAGGTTTAGATTTAACTAAAGATCCTATGGCACTTCAGAGATTAAAAGAAGGTGCTGAAAAAGCGAAAATTGAGCTTTCTTCTACAGGAACTACAGAAATCAACTTGCCATACATCATGCCAGTAGACGGTATTCCTAAGCACTTAGTAAGATCTCTTACTAAAGCTAAATTTGAGCAAATGACTGATTCTTTAATCAAGCGTTCTATAGAGCCATGTGCTACTGCTCTTAAAGCTGCTGGATTATCTAAAAGCGAAATAGACGAAGTGATTTTAGTAGGTGGTTCTACTAGAATACCTGCTGTAGTAGATGCTGTAAAAGCATTCTTCGGTAAAGAGCCTTCTAAAGGTGTAAATCCAGATGAAGTAGTAGCTTTAGGTGCTGCTATTCAAGGTGGAGTATTAAGTGGTGATGTGAAAGATGTTCTTTTATTAGACGTTACTCCATTATCATTAGGTATAGAAACTATGGGTGGTATTTTCACTAAATTAATAGATGCCAACACGACTATCCCTACTAAGAAGTCTCAGACATTCTCTACTGCTGCTGACAACCAGCCTTCAGTAGAAATTCATGTTCTTCAGGGAGAAAGAGCGATGGCTACTGATAATAAAACTATCGGAAGATTCCACCTTTCTGATATTCCACCATCTCCAAGAGGTATTCCTCAAATCGAAGTTACTTTCGATATAGATGCGAATGGTATCATTAACGTAGGAGCTAAAGATAACGCTACTGGTAAAGAACAATCTATTAAGATCGAAGCTTCTTCTGGATTAAGTGAAGATGAAATCGAGAAAATGAAGCAAGAAGCTGCTGCTAACGAGGAAGCTGATAAAGTTACCATGGAAAGAGTGGAAACTATCAATAAAGCTGACAGTATGATTTTCCAAACGGAAAAACAACTTACTGAGTTTGGAGATAAGATTCCTGCAGATAAAAAACAGCCTATCGATGACGCTTTAACTGCTCTTAAAGAAGCACATAAGAATCAGGATATAGATGCTATTAATACAACTCTAGCTCAGTTAGAAACTGTATTCCAAGCTGCTAGTCAGGAAATGTATGCACAAGGAGAAGCTCAAGGTGATGCCGGAGCTGACCAAGGTGCTGCTGATAATGCTGGTACTGAGGAGGAAGTTACTGATGTAGATTTCGAGGAAGTAAAAGAAGATTAAGCTTTTAAATTAAGCTCAGTTGATAAAAAAGGGAAGTCATGTGACTTCCCTTTTTGTTTTTCGTCTTATTTGCGGATATAAACTTTATTTAAAAAACAACTTATTATGCTTAAAGAATTTAAGAAATTTATAATGACAGGTAATGTGATTGAATTCGCTATTGCTGTTATACTAGCTGGAGCCGTAGGACTCGTAGTTAAAGGATTTGTAGGTGATATTATGATGCCAATCATAGGATCATTCGCAGGAGATGTTGATTTCTCTCAAATGAAACACGTTCTTTCACCAGAGGTAAAAGATGCGGCAGGTTCAGTTACTTCTCCTGAAAACGCAATAAGATATGGTGCGTGGATCAATACGATCATTAACTTGATCATCGTTGGATTTGTACTATTCATGATGTCTAAGGCTTATACTAAGACGAAGAAAAAAGAGGAAGCAGCTGCACCAGCTGGACCTTCTGACAATGCTCTTCTAATTGAAATTAGAGATTCATTAAAGAAGTAATCTTTAGATAATTATTATAAAAAAAAGGGGCCTTCGGCCCCTTTTTTTTTGTTTTAGAAT
>CAJXOV010000517.1 GCA_913057815.1 uncultured Flavobacteriales bacterium | reverse complement strand
AGCGGGCTCTTTGTAGTTCAGTTCTACTTCTTCTTTCTACCATTAAGTATTCTGAGTTTTTTAAGTGTTCACCACCGATTGAAAAACAGTACAGATAAGTTAAAAGAAATTATTCTTTCGGTGCTATGGCCAACACTCGCTTGGGTAGCCATTTTATTTACTGGAAAACTATTTCCTCATTACTATGCCCAAGCATTAATTCCTTTTAGCTTTTTTGCCCTTGACCATTTGGAGAACACTAAGGTTAACAAGCCTAGTTTTTCATTTATTAAAAAAAGCATTGTGCCTATCCTTGGCATTATATTTTTTATAGGAATCACCAATCAATTCTTTTCTCTTATTCTAAAACCCGACACCGAAAAAGCAATTCTAGAATATTTAACTGAGAATATAAAACCCGAAGATGAACTTCATTCTCAAAAAATGGTTCTTCATTATATGCTTGACAAATCTCCACAAACTAAATATGTGCATCCTACTATTTTTCACAATAAAGAACATATAAAAGCCTTCGGGATTGATTTAGATCACGAATATGAGTCAATTCGAAACAGTGACCCAAAGTTCATTTATTGCTATACAAATGGAGGAGATGGATTGAAAAAAATGATTGAGAATAATTATGAATTAATCATAACAAGTACCGACAAATACAATCTGTGGAAGAAAAAAGATGAGTAAAACTTATCTAAAACCAGCTTATTTCCCTTTATACCTTCAATAGTGAACCTTGTTTTTTGAATATAGATTAACTTTGAACTCCATTTTCAAAAAGCATGCAGTTAGAAGCAGGAGATAAAACAATAGACGAATCAAGACAGGGAGAAGCTACCATGGTTAAAACAAAATCAGGTACCGGTAAAAAATTACTCCTTGAAAGTTATGGCTGTGCCATGAACTTTTCTGATAGTGAAATAGTAGCTTCTATACTTTCTGAAGAAGGTTTTACAACCACTAAAGATGCTAAAGAGGCAGATGTAATTCTACTTAACACTTGTTCTATTCGAGAAAAAGCAGAAGACAAAATCAGAAATAGATTACTGGCTTTCAAGAACATGAAACTCAGAAGACCTTCGCTAATTGTAGGTGTTTTAGGATGTATGGCCGAGAGATTGAAAGAAACTTTACTAGAGCAAGAAAAACTTGTAGACTTAGTAGTGGGACCAGATGCGTATAGAGATTTACCTAATTTAATCGAGCACGTAGGAACCGGACAAAAAGCGGTAAACGTTCTTTTAAGTAGAGAAGAAACTTATGCAGAAATTAGTCCAGTGAGGTTAAACTCAAATGGCATTAATGCATATATAAGCATTATGAGAGGCTGTGATAATATGTGCTCTTTTTGCGTAGTTCCATTTACCAGAGGAAGAGAACGAAGCAGAAATCCTGAATCTATTGTGAATGAAGCCAAAGAATTAGCGGCTAATGGATATAAAGAAGTTACTCTATTAGGACAAAATGTAGATTCTTACAAGTGGAATTTAACCAAGAAAGGTGAGGTTAAAGATGAGGGTTTACCTACAGTCTCATTTGCGCAATTGATGGAAATGGTAGCCAAGGCTTGTCCAGGACTATGGATTAGATTTAGCACCTCGCATCCGAAAGACTTAACGGATGAAGTGGCAGAGGTTATAGTGAAATATGACAACATCTGTAATTACATTCACCTGCCTATCCAGTCTGGAAACAATGAGATTCTAAAGAAAATGAATCGGGGTTATACCAGAGAATGGTACTTAAACCGAATTGAAGCTATTCGGAGAATAGCTCCTAAATGTTCGATTTCTACAGATATAATTACTGGATTTTGTGGAGAGACGGATGACCAACATGCAGAGACTTTATCGCTGATGGAAGAAGTTAGATTTGACATGGCGTACATGTTCAAGTATTCGGAACGGCCAAAAACTTTGGCAGAGAGAAAATACGAAGATGATATTCCGGAAGCAACAAAAGCTAAAAGATTATCAGAAGTGATAGAAGTCCAAATGAAAAGCTCTTACGATCGTATAAAAAAATACGTAGGGACTATTCAAACAGTACTAGTAGAAGGCCCAAGTAAAAAATCTGAAGATGATTATGCGGGAAGGACTTCTCAAAATTCAATGGTTGTATTTCCAAAAGGAAATGCTGAGAAAGGCACATTCGTTGAGGTAAGAATATTAGATTGTACTACAATGACACTTAAAGGAGAATTAGTCGGATAATGGAATTGCAAAGCATAAAACAACGATTCGGAATTATAGGAAATTCCCCAGCTCTCAACAGGGCCATAGATGTAGCAGCTCAAGTAGCTTCTACCAATATTACTGTGCTTATTAATGGAGAAAGCGGAACAGGAAAGGAAGTAATGCCGAAAATCGTGCACCAGCTCAGCACAAGGAAACATGGCCCTTATATAGCTGTGAATTGTGGGGCTATTCCCGAAGGAACTATTGACTCTGAGCTATTCGGACACTGTCTCTTATACACATCTCCGAGCCCACGAGAC
>CAJXOV010000516.1 GCA_913057815.1 uncultured Flavobacteriales bacterium | reverse complement strand
CGTGGGCTCGGAGATGTGTATAAGAGACAGGTATATACATATTGTAAATTATGTGTCCCAGTTCCCGGAGAAGTAAAGTCACTCCCTGAAACTCCAGGACCACTCCATGTTCCGCCTGCTGGTGTTCCACTTAAAGTTATAACAGCTGGTGTATGACATATATCTATATCATTTCCAGCGCTTACTACAGGTAATGCTGCAGATGTTAAATTAATTTGATCAAAACTAAAACAGCCAGCCTCATCGGCCACGGTTAGATTAAACGAAGAAGATCCTACTGGATTTGCTGTAGGATTCGGAATATTTGTAGAACTAAGATATTCATCATCACCTGACCAAGACCAAACTACGATATTTCCATTTTCACTGGATGCAGTGGCATTAATTTGAAAAGACTCAAACTCACACACCATTTGATCTGATCCTGCATTTACTTCAGGTGAAGCCAAAACTGTGATGATTTTTTCATCTTGATCGATACAAAATCCGTTAGAAGTAGCCAATACAACTACATAAATTCCAGCAACATCAGGATTAAAAACTCCAGCAGATGAAATAAAATCTCCCTGCCAAGAAGTACCAACAGGTGTCGAAAGATTTAATGGTAAATTATTGAAACATATAGATTCATCTGCTCCAGCAGATTCTCCGCATTGGCCAAATATTTCTGTGTTATTAACTAACAGAATAACTAATATGAATACTAAATGTAAGTGTTTCAAAAGGACAAATTCTTGAAATGTAATACGTCATCTTACACAGAAGAGTTGCATCAATTCAACCCAGTGTTATTCTATTATAAGTTTATTCAACTTAGAATGTCCTTCTAAAGATGAGAATTTCACAAAATACAATCCGGGTTTTAGCCCTGAAGTATTGAGAGAATTTATCGAAAATTTAATCGTTTTACTCAAGCAAATTTTTCCTGCAGAATCATAAACTTCAACCAACATATTGTTGACTAAATTGGAAAAGGAAATTTCATCTTTAGCTGGGTTTGGATAAAAAGATGGAGCATTAAATACTTCTTCTTTATTGATAGATAGAATGGGGTTATAACTTCCACTTAATGTAGAAACTCCCGTATTAAGTGGATCCAACCAAACTTTCAGTTTATTATCAGCAGTATTTGGATTATTCTGCCAGTGATAAGACAGTTTTCCAAAATAATCAGTTCCTTCAGGCCCTGTATTCCCATCCACTACACAATTACTAAAACCACCAGTTAATGTACCAATTACCAACCCATTTGAATTAAATAACGGACATCCTGAACTACCTGGCTCTGTAACACCAAACCCATTATCCGTGCTAACCCAATTAACCGCCCAATGAGATCCTGGAGCTCCTAAAAAAGTAGAAACTATAGGCGTTTCATAGGTGCTAATTTTTTTTGGCCCTCCTAAGCCATGATGTAAAGTAACTCCAGAACTACTTACAGCATTCACCGAATTCCAGCCAGCCCAATAAGGATTCCATTCAGACGGGATTTCATCTTCGAGTTCTAATAACACAAAATCGGATCCATTAGGATTTACCTGTCCATCGACAGCATCATTACTATCTGCTAATTTCTCCAGCCCAACCAAAAAATTAGTTTCGCTTGAACCTCCTGATCCGCAGATATTTCGTTCATAATTAAAAGTGGCCACTGCTGTAGAAAGTTCTGCATCCGTAGCATTATCTACACAATGAAGGGCGCTTAAAACTAGTCTTCTCTGATTTCCCGATGTATTGTTCATTAAAGTTCCAGTGCACCCAAACTGGATACCTCCCTCATTTATAAGGAGTCTCATTACGGCATCTCGTTGTTCGGCCCACCCATCAGCTTCAGAACAAGAAACATCTACATGACAATCACCGTCTCCATTAGTCATTTCATTATCATAAATAATTCCGACTCCCGAAATATTAAACTTGGAAACTTGGGATGGAGTTGATTCATAATTATAGAGCTTAATCCTAATAGTTTGCCCTTTTAAAGCTGGCGTTGCAAAAACGCTTTTACCCTTCAAATCTTTTTTGGTGATTCTAAAAGCACCGCCTTCAACCCAAACTTCAGAGTAGACAAAAATGACATCATCATCATCTAAATTCAAATCTGAGAAATATAAATTCATTCCAGAGGCCTCCTGACAAGAAGCAGAATAGTTCCAATTCCAATGTGGTATACTTCCGCTTTTATTAAAATCCCACGAATTAAAATCTTGAGTGTTTATGTGACATTCTTCTATTCGTCCTACTGGATATATTCCACGGGTTTCAGATAGAGATTCATCCTGTGTTTTCACTAAATCCATATCTAAGTGAAAAACTTGAGGTTTCACAATTAGTCTGAATGGAGTTCGAATAATCTCTTGAGCATTGCAACGCGTAATTAGCGCTGAAAATCCCGCACTCAAGAAAATTAGAAATAGGCCGTAAATATATTTCTTCATGTACACACAAAATTAAACATATAGATTCTGTCTCTTATACACATCTCCGAGCCCACGAGACCTCTCTA
>CAJXOV010000515.1 GCA_913057815.1 uncultured Flavobacteriales bacterium | reverse complement strand
CCTCTCTATTCGTCGGCAGCGTCAGATGTGTATAAGAGACAGCTGTTGCGTATTTGCAATTTCAAAAAGGGACAAGTGTTATGAATTTACTTCATGAGTTAAAATATAAAGACAATGAAGAGGTAGGGGAGTTGTTAGGTAGAATGTTTGCTTCGGAATATCAGTCATCTGACTTTTTCTCTACTATTGATTATATAGTTCCGGTTCCTCTACATAGTAAAAAGTTAAAGATTAGGGGATATAACCAGTGCGACAGTATATGCCGAGGAATATCCGAAATTACAGGGATTCAGACTTTAACTAATGGATTGGCCAGGAATAGGTTCAATGCTACTCAAACTAGTAAGGGTCGGTTTGAGAGGTTCTCTAATACCAAAGAGTTGTTTTCAGTCAATAGTGACGTTTTAATCAATTCTAAAGTGCTTTTGATAGATGATGTTATAACTACAGGTTCTACTTTAGAGGCATGTGTAATTCCTTTGTTAAAGGCTGGCTGCGCAGTACGAATAGCAGCTATGGCATCTCCTTTAGATTAACTTTAACTGGTGAGTTCTAATTCCTAATTTCCAGTAAATATTCTCTATGAAGCGTATATATTTGTTGTTCTATGGCAGAAAAAGAATTTGATACAAATAACTTAACTAAAGAGGAGAAATATGCCCAGCTTATAGTTCAGATTCCAGCTCTTTTGGACTCTCGAGTTGATTGGGTTGGGAACTCAGCTAATATTGGTGCGGCATTAAAAGAAGTGTTTGGTTGGTTATGGGTAGGGTTTTATCGTAAAGTATCTGAAGAACACCTTCAGTTAGGGCCTTTTCAGGGGCCTGTAGCCTGTACATTCATCCAAAGAGGTAAAGGTGTTTGTGGTGCAGTTTGGGCTGATAAAGTTCCCATGATAGTTCCGAATGTTCACGAATTTCCAGGTCATATTGCCTGCAGTTCTTTATCAAATTCAGAAATAGTGCTGCCTATTTATAAGGATTCTGAGTTTTGGGGCGTTTTAGATATTGATAGTGCCCAATTAAACGATTTCTCACAATTAGATTTAGATAATCTCAAGCTAATCATATCCTCATTTGAAACGTATTTATAATACATACTTTTTTGTAATTCTGTTACTTGTTGGTGCGGGTTGTGCTCAGCTGGGAGTTCCGTCAGGTGGAGATGTAGATAAGGAAGCACCGGTTATTTTAAAAAGCTCTCCCGAGAATGAGACAGTAAACTTTAGTGAGTCTGTAATAGAAGTGACGTTTGATGAATATATTCAGCTAAATGATATTTATAATCAGATTATTATTTCACCACCTCTAAGAGAAAAACCGGAGATAAGCATAAAAAAGAAAACCGTAAAAATTGAATTTAATGAGGAATTGTTGGAAAACACTACGTACTCAGTCAACTTTGGAGAAGGGATTAAGGATTACAATGCGGGTAATGTTTTAAGAAATTACATCATGGCCTTTTCTACTGGAAATGCTCTAGATTCACTGAGTATTTCAGGAAAAGTTACGGATGCATTTTCCTCTGTAGCTAAAGAGAATGTGAAAGTCATGTTATATACTTCTTTTGAAGATTCTCTTCCGCGAACAACCAAGCCATTTTACTTCGCGCAGACCGATAAAGACGGAAATTATCAAATAAAATATTTACCAGAAGGTGATTATAAAGTTTTTGCGCTTGAAGAGTTAGACGGAAACTTCCTTTACGATGAATTGGATGAAAACATTGGTTTTTTAGATTCTTTGATCAGTTTAAATCCCTTGGATTCTATAGCTCCAGTAGTAAATATTTCAATGTTTAACGAAGAATTAGAAATGGGTTATGTTTCTTCAGTTAAGACAGATTCTACGGGGCTTTTTAAAATTGCTTTCAGCAGCCCTCAAAAGGAATTGGTAGCTTATCAAAAAGATCTGGGAGATTCAGTGGCTGTTAAAAGAAGATTTAATAAACAGAGAGACACGTTATTCTGCTTCACTAAGTCTACTACTCCCATATTCTTGGAAAGAACTGATTCTAGATTTCCAGCCTCAGAAATTCTTTTGGATACATTGGAATTAAAAGCTTATGATTCTTTAGAAGTAAGCGTAGCAAATAAGCACACGGTAATAAATAAAGAATTTAAAACTCGTGTTGGTCCTAGTCAACTTTTGAGCTTCAATAGCACCAGGCCAATTTCAGGTGTTGATACATCAAAAATTAAATTTGAGAGTGCCGATTCTATCAGTATCAGTGACTACGAAATAGAAATTATGGATGATTTTCGATTTCAACTGAAAACGAATTTAGGTGGGGCAGAGTCTTATAAGTTAAGTTTGTTTCCTGGGGCCATTACCTCTAGTTTTCAACTAATAGAGATGGACTCAACTTTCGTGAGGTGGAAAGTTTTGGAAGAAAAAGAGCTAGGTGAAATTATTGTTGAGTTTAACCTTGACGTACAAAATCCGATTATTGAACTCTCCGATCTGTCTCTTATACACATCTGACGCTGCCGACGAATAGAGAGGTGTAGAT
>CAJXOV010000514.1 GCA_913057815.1 uncultured Flavobacteriales bacterium | reverse complement strand
GATGTAGAGAGGTCTCGTGGGCTCGGAGATGTGTATAAGAGACAGTTATTATACCATGAAAATATCTTCTTCAAATCAGAAGTGTAGACTCTATCTTGATCAAAATCTGGAAGAACTTCTTCCATGTAGTTTCTTAATTCTTCAGAAGATGATTTATGACTTATAGCCTTTCCACCATTTTCTTTAATTGAAATTAATGAGAATACTTTCTTCAATGGAATGTCTTCGTCATATGTGTATATGCTTATATCATCTAAAGCACTAATCTTATGCGCTGAATAAACAGGCATCTTCTTTCCATCAGTAAGAGATTCTACTATTAGACTGCTCTTATTCTGTCCTACGGTTTTATATAATCCCGGCTTTCCTGTGATAGCCAGTAAATCTTTTAAATCCATCAATCTATTTTTTATTGCAACGCAAATTTAAGTGTTAACCTCATTATAACTAGGGATATTTTTCAAATATGAATGGCTTTTTTTACTCAAGTCTACCGAAGCACAAAAGTGATTCATCCCATTGGTAATAATCAAAATTGGAACCTTTAAACTGATATTATATCTGGCAGCTTGATCGAAAACCGCAGGTGAAAGTGAAATAGCAGGTGCTTTGCATTCCACCAGCACTTTCATTTTTCCCAACGAATTGTATAACACAATATCAAATCTCTTTTTCAACCCGTTAACCAGAATTTGTTTTTCAACCTTCATCAGACTTAAAGGATAACCAAGCTCAAGGTTCAAATAACTTATAAAATGCTGTCTAACCCATTCTTCAGGAGTTAGAACGATCCACTTTTTTCGAACTAAGCACATTACTCTTTTAACATTGTCCACCACACTGAATTCGAGAGTAGACATTGGCAAATTTAGAATAGGCATTTCGTGCTTCATAACTTTCAAAAAATTACTTTTATTTTGATTGCTAATTTAGCATCTTTGAACTCTATGGAAACAAAACAACAAATAGTAGATAATTGGCTACCCAGATATACGGGGGTAGAATTAGAAGATTTTGGAAGCTACATATTGCTTACTAATTTTAACAAGTATGTTTTTCAATTTGCCGATAAGTATAAGGTAGATGTAAAGGGACTTACTAAAGCTATGCCTAGTGCCACATTTGAAGATATTACTATTATTAACTTTGGTATGGGAAGCCCAAATGCGGCTACTATTATGGACCTACTTTCTGCTATTAAACCTCAAGCTGTGCTTTTCTTAGGTAAATGTGGTGGTCTTAAAAAAAGAAATAAACTAGGTGACTATATCCTTCCATTAGCTGCTATTAGAGGTGAAGGAACCTCCAATGATTATATGCCTAAGGCTGTTCCTGCTCTACCCTCATTCGCGTTGCAAAGGGCTGTTTCTTCCACAATTAGAGATTTCTCTAAAGATTACTGGACTGGTACAATTTATACCACAAACAGAAGAGTTTGGGAGCATGATGATAAGTTTAAAAAATACCTCAGAAAATTAAGAGCTACTGCCATAGATATGGAAACAGCCACACTTTTCGTAGCTGGTTTTGCTAATAAAATTCCTATTGGTGCATTATTATTAGTGAGTGATCAACCTATGATCCCTCATGGAGTTAAAACAAGTAAAAGTGATGAAGGAGTCACTAAAAATCATGTAAGTGATCATTTAGAAATTGGCATAAAATCTCTTCATGAAATTATTAATAATGGAAGATCAGTAAGACATTTGAGGTTTAAATAATGACTGAATCCGAAATTCTTAGTTCACTAAAAAAGAAAGAATATTCACCCATATACTTTCTCACTGGTGAAGAGCCCTATTACATTGATAAAATCTCTGACTACATAGAAAAGAATGTACTAGAATCTCATGAAGTAGATTTTAATCTAACTATTCTTTATGGAGGTGATTCTTCTATGGATGAAGTCATTACTTCTGCTAAAAGGTTTCCGATGATGTCGGATAGGCAGGTAGTAATAGTAAAAGAGGCTCAAGCTCTTAAGGAATGGAAATCAAAAGAAAAAATAGAGCAACTTATCAGCTATGTGGAGAACCCATTAAGCAGCACTATTCTAGTATTCCAGCATAAGCATAAAACTCTAGATGGCAGAAGCCAAATAGCTAAAACTATTAAAGCTAAATCCATCTATTTCGAAGGGAAAAAGCTAAGAGAAGATAAAATACCCAGTTGGATCTCTGACTACATTAAATCCAAGGATAGAACCATAGATGCGGCTACGAGTGCCCTTCTTTCAGAATATTTAGGTAACGACTTAGGAAAGGTGATGAATGCCTTGGAAAAGCTGCTCATTTTAGTGAAAGAAAACGAGCAAATAACTACACTGCACGTTGAAAAGAACATTGGAATTAGTAAAGACTATAATGTTTTCGAGTTTCAAAAAGCTCTTGGAGCTAAGAATGCGCTTCAGGCAAATAAAATAATTAACTACTTCTCTTCCAACCCAAAGGATCACCCTCTGCAGCTCATTCTTCCTACCTGTCTCTTATACACATCTCCGAGCCCACGAGACCTCTCTAC
>CAJXOV010000513.1 GCA_913057815.1 uncultured Flavobacteriales bacterium | reverse complement strand
TCTATTCGTCGGCAGCGTCAGATGTGTATAAGAGACAGCCAGCAGCGTATGCAGCATCGGCTTGTTCAGGAGTTCTAATTCCGCCACCTACTACTAACGGAGCAGAAACAGACTGGCGTACTGCAGAAATCATTTCAGCAGAAACTGGTTTAGCAGCACCTGATCCTCCATCTAGGTAAAACATTTTTTGCCCTAACATTTCGGCAGCCAGAGCCGTAGCGGCTGCTATTTCAGGTTTGTCATAAGGTAATGGCTGTGTTCCAGAAATGTAAGAAGCAGTAGTGCTCTTACCACAATCTACCAGCATATAACCGGTAGAAATAGTCTCCAATCCATACTGCTTGATTAAAGGAGCAGCTATTACATGCTGACCTATCAATAATTCCGCATTTCTTCCAGAAATTAAAGAAAGAAATAGCACAGCATCCGCACCTTTTCTTAACTGTACAGGACTTCCAGGAAACAATACACTAGGAATAGAGGTGAGCGTTTTAATGTCGTTAAAACAGGCGTTCAAGTGATCTTCAGTCATCAAACTTCCACCTACTAAAAACAAGTCTACTCCACACTTAGAAGCCATAGGAATTATCTTGTTTCTTCTCTCAGAATCTCCTAGTTTATCAGGGTCTAGCAGAACTGCCAAGCCACGCTTTTTAGCAGACTGAATAGATGTTATGTGGTTATAAACGTTCACCAGAAGCAAATGTACAAGATTAGGACGGTTTACTGCTGAAAAGTTACTTGAACCCACAAGATGCATCAAAAAATCGGGTACGTCTTCAATCTATTTCAAAATCAAACGCTACGCTGGATTTTTTAAATTAACCATAGCGATGCTATGCTGAATTCAAGAAAACCCCTGATTGTATTATAGTGTTAAGACTCCCTAGGCTTCTTTGATGCATCATGCGGGTTGAACCATAAATTGTTTTCCTGGATGTATAAGGCAGAATTAGGTTCTAAAATCACATGTCCTTTATTTAATAAATGAAGTTCGGCCAGAGAATCGTCTTCGAGTCTATCCATAAACCGTTGTGCCAAGCTATGGTGAATCACTCTGTCATACTCACCAAAAATGAAAGTGATAGAAATTTTGTGCTGTTCTATTCCGCGTTGCAACGCTGATAAATCAGGAATGAAATGCCTATAGACTCTATACACATCATACACCAGTTCTCTTCTGGTTTTATCGCCTACATGATGATGCACAAATTTGTTTAACCGAACAGGAAGCATTTTGTACTTGGTAAGTCTATCTGCAAAGTTTAAAAAAACATGAGGTTTTCTAATCACACCTCTGTATGTCCATCTGCCCAGTGAAGAAAGACTAAGAAATTCATAAAATCTATTTTTCTTAAATCCATCTGGAGAAAAAAGTAGCAGAGATTTAACTCTATCTGGAAAAAGATTCACTGTTTCTAGCACCACTTTTCCACCCAAGCTGTATGCCATCATAGAAAATCGATCATGTCCTAAATGAGTTAAAAATGCCAGCAGCATTTCCTTCCATTCAGCCCTAGTTAGTCCACTAAAATCTTTAGGTTCACTAGCGCCATGAGTGAACAAATCCAATGAAACAAGCTTCTGATGAGGCTCTACCAAAGAATGAAAATCCTCAAAAGCGAATCTATCCATCCCGAAACCGTGAAAACCCAAAATCAGGTTTTCGCCAGTACCTTCTTGGAGGTAGCTGATGGTGTATTGGTTGTATGAGAATAGTTGGTTTTTCAATTAGTACAAAAGTAGTTTTAGAAAGGATTATAAAGTCGGTAAAGAATACAAATTCGTATTTAATTTTATGTAACTTTATCACGATTAAACCTTTACTGTATGAAAACTATTCTATCCTTTTCCATTTTTATTTTTTATTCGATGTTTGGGTACACTCAGCTTTTTGGGCCAATGAATGAATGTTTTGAATCTATAAGTATATTGGAAACTGTTATTTCTGAAGACGCAGATAATGATTCTGATTTGGATATTTTTTTTACTACCTCATCTGGAAAAATCGGTTGGTTTGAAAATATTGAAGGGTCGATTTCAGACCATCCTAATATAATTTCAAGCTTCAATGATGGATATAATCCAAGATTTATTGATGTAAGTGATGTTGATGGAGATGGAGATATGGACATTGTAGGAAGCTCTAGCGATGAACAAAAAATTTCTTGGTTCGAAAATGATGGAAACGGAATTTTTGATACTGAACACATCATAAGTACTGGGATTAGTTTTCTCAGGAGTCTAAAAGTTGGAGATTTAGATGGAGATGGTGATATAGACGTGCTGTATTCTAGGGGTTTCTCCTCAAGCATAAGATACTTTTTGAATGACGGAAACGGAGATTTTGGAAATTCTTTTTTGAAATTTGTGGGTATATCTGTTGATGATATAGAGATAGGTGACTTTAATGAAGATGGGCTTGTTGATGTGATTTGTGTGTCGAATGAAGAAGGGAAAATTGCTTTGTTGGAAAATAACGGTTTTGGCTTTTTTGAAACAGAACAAATTATTGCTACAGGAT
>CAJXOV010000512.1 GCA_913057815.1 uncultured Flavobacteriales bacterium | reverse complement strand
CGGCATACGAGATGTAGAGAGGTCTCGTGGGCTCGGAGATGTGTATAAGAGTCAGGGATTTTTAGGAATGGCCATTTTAAATGCGCTAATATCTTTAGTAGTTTGTGGTGCAGCTATGTATTTCATTATAGGTAAGTCTTAATTGATTCTTCTGTTTCCATTCAATATTTGATGAACTAAAAGAGATTAAATTTGTTTCTCAAATTATTTCTTTAATGAAGAACTTTATTCAATATTCATTTATCCTTACTCTACTGATCTTCAGCAGATGTTCTACCCAAGAAACTATCGTCAATGTAGTTTATGAGGAACCTACTTTTGAGTTAAATCAACCTAAGCTAATGGTAGGAATCACTGTAGATCAAATGCGTTTTGATTATCTCACCAAGTACTGGAGTGATTATTCTGACCAAGGTTTTAAAAAAATAATCTCTGAAGGCTTCTTTTGTAAAAATCACCACTTTTCCTATGCTCCTACATATACTGGCCCTGGACACGCTTCAATTTATACAGGAACTACTCCTACCTACCATGGTATAATCGGAAATAACTGGTACGATAAATATGACAAAACAACTAAATACTGTACTGGAGATAACACTGTGTTTAGCGTGGGAGACACTACTATGGCAGGTGAAATGTCCCCTAGGAACATGATTTCCAGCACCATGACCGATGAACTGAAATTACACTCAAACCTCAGGTCAAAAACTATAGGTATAAGTATAAAAGATAGAGGGGCCATACTTCCAGCTGGTCATTTGGCTGATGCTGCTTATTGGTTTGTTGGAGGAAATGAAGGCAATTTTATTTCTTCTTCTTATTATATGGATGAGCTACCTGATTGGGTTAAAGCTTTCAATTCTTCATCTTACAAAGACTCTCTTATGAATTCAGGGTGGAAATTGCTTAATTCTGCTGAATCTTATGATGAAAGTATAGAAGACAACAATCCTTATGAAGCTCCATTTACTGGAAAACTTCAGCCTGCATTTCCTTACGATTTCACTCAATTAGCCGACAGTAATGGTGGTTATAGTCTTATCAAAGGATCTCCTTTAGGAAACACTATTGTTACAGAAATGGCTCTAAACTGCATCAAAAATGAATCTTTAGGAACGGACGAATTCACTGATTTTCTAGCCATTTCATATTCTTCTACAGATTACATCGGACATAGATTTGCACCAGCGGCTATAGAGAGTCAAGACTGTTATTTAAGACTAGATTTAGAAATAGCTCGATTGATTGAAAATTTAAATCAAACAGTAGGAGATGGTAATTACACCATTTTTCTAACGGCCGATCATGGTGCAGTTCACAATCCAAATTACTTGAAAAAATTAGGAATGCCCGCTGGCTATTTCAAAGTAGATGAAGTTAGTTCTAGAATTGATTCAGCTTTAAAATTTACTTTTGGAATAGAAGGTTGTATAGAATCGTATTCTAATAATCAAATATTCTTCAATGATGATATTCTCCTAGCCAATAATTTAGATCAGGAACAAGTAGAAAAAGTAGCTGCAGAAGCTGCCCTATTATACGAAGGAGTCTTTTCTACTGTTACCCGGAGCCAATTAACCAATTCAGAATTTACTAACGGGTTAAATCATATTCTTCAAAATGGGTTTAGCCAAAAGCTTTCTGGAGATTTACTGATTGTACCTCGTCCGGGTTGGATGAGTTATCCAACTACAGGAACCAGTCATGGATCTCCGTTTACATATGACTCTCATGTTCCACTAATATTCTACGGAAGTGGAGTAACCAAAGGATTCACTGACAACAGAACTCACATTAAAGATATAGCCCCTACCGTGTCAGCACTTTTAGGAATTCAAATGCCAAATGCATGCACAGGTGAACCAATTTTAGAAATTTTAGGTCAATAAAAAATGACGATTAGCTACACTCTAAGTCAAGAAAACCCACAACGACAGTATATCCAATTTGATGCTCAATTTCAGCACGATGGAACTGAGTTTTTTGCGGTGCAATTGCCAGCATGGAGGCCTGGAAGGTATGAACTTGGAAATTTCGCCAAAAACATACGAGGATTCAGAGTTTCTGATGAAAAGGGCAATGATCTTCCATTCGAAAAGACTTCAAAGGATACTTGGAAAATCAATGGTTCAGGACAATCACACATTAATATACACTATGAATATTATAGTGCAGAACTGAATGGTGGAAGTACTTTTTTAGATGAAAATTTAATCTATGTAAATCCCATCAATTGTTTCATGTACAGGCCTGGATTTGAAGAAGTCGATAATTTTATAGTCGAACTCAAAATGCCTAAGGAATATAAACTAGCTAGTCCATTGTGTTCTCCAGAAAAAACGACTATGGTGGCTAGGAATGTTCATGAATTATTGGACTCTCCTTTTATGGCCTCAAGTTCTTTAGATCACTTAGAATTCATTGTGAAGAATGTTAAATTTCATATTTGGGTCAATGGGAAACATGAACTACTGTCTCTTATACACATCTCCGAGCCCACGAGACCTCTCTACATCTCGTA
>CAJXOV010000511.1 GCA_913057815.1 uncultured Flavobacteriales bacterium | reverse complement strand
GGTCTCGTGGGCTCGGAGATGTGTATAAGAGACAGTATTAATTCTGGAAATGCTATCGTAAGAGGCTTTGCAGAAAGAAATGCAGTGAACGCACCTATTCAAGGTTCAGCTGCTGATATCATCAAACTAGCTATGATTAACATTCATAAAAGATTTAAAGAAGAAAATTTTAAATCGAAAATGATCATGCAAGTGCATGATGAACTTGTGTTCGATGCTCATAATTCAGAACTAGAAATTATCAAGCCACTTATCAAACTAGAAATGGAAAGCGCATACAAAATGGCTGTTCCTCTAATAGTGGAAGTAGATACAGGTAAGAATTGGTTGGAGGCTCACTAAAGACAAGGAGCTATTTTTTACATATAACAATAGCTTTACTGATTGTATTCAGTGGTCTGTGAATAGCCTATTCTGCTGGGTTGTCAATCTTCGTCAGAATAGTCTTACAGAGGGTTAAATAATAACTTACACTGGATAAGAAGTGTTGTGTCTAAATTTGACACTCAAACTAACAGATATTTAGTTAAAACTTTTAATGATTAACTCCGTATAGAAGGGAGTATAGAATACTTTAGAATAGAAATTATCTAATAATCAAAGAATTAAAATAATACTAATAAATAACTTATGAGAAAACTTATTTTCCACCCTCTTACTATTTTCTCCATAGCGGTTTTATTTTCTGCATGTTCTAGTCCGTCAGGATCAGGAGACATTGAAAATGGCACAGCGAAAGAAGAGATTTCATTTACTCCTAAAGAAGGAGTTTACGAATCTGACAGAAAAGAAAATATTAAGAAGATTTTCCATGCTTTGCCATCCCCGGTAGAAATGGCCGACCTTATTAAAAAGACAGGTTCCGCTTTCGATAAATCTTATTTGAACGACCCTGCTAACGTAAGTAACTATATTACTTCTTCCCAAAGGGCGATGAACTTAGGAATTTATGGAGCTGATTTGAGTTATGCTAGCATATTTGAGCAGGATAGACAATCACTAAATTATCTGGATGCAGTCCAAGAAATTGCAAATGCTTTAGATGTTGGAGCCGCTATTGATAAAAACGTTTTCGATAGAATAAAGGATAATCAAAACAATCAAGATTCGCTGATGTCTATTATCACTGAAACATATTGGACTATTAATGCTTACCTAAAAGAAAACGAAAGTAGAGAAGAAACTTCTGCATTAGTTTTAGCAGGTGGTTGGCTTGAAGGTCTTCATTTGGCAGGTAGTCATTATATCCCAGGTAATGTAGAGTTACATGAGAGAATAGCAGAACAAAAGTATGCCTTAGAGAACTTAGTTAATCTAATGGACACTTATGACAGTGCGTCATTAGATGAAATTAAAGCTGATCTAAAAGAAATTCAAGTACTTTATTCTGAAGTAGAAATAATAAAAGGAAAAACTACTAAAGAGAAAGATGCTGGAGGTATGGTAGTTATCGGTGGAAGCAAAGAAGTTTCTATGGATGATGTAACCTTACAGAAGGTTTTGAGTAAAATAAAAGACATTAGAAATAAATATATTAACTAGACACTACCCATCCTAAAGAGAAAGAAAATGAAATTGATAAAGTATATATTACCAATTCTACTATTAGCTCCACTGATGTCTGATGCGCAGTGTAGAAGCTTCACGAAGAAAAAGTGTTTGCCTCAGCTAGATGGTTACGTGCAGAATGACAACTTTAATAGTGCACAACTTATTCCTGGTGATGAAGCAGAATTACTGCTTACATTTTATGCCGGAAAAGAATACCGATTACTAATTTGTGGTCACCCAGTGTTAGGAGAATTAGAATTTGAAGTGTTAGACACTGATGAAGAACTCATTTATTCTAATGCCGACAGTGAGGACAAATCAAGCTTTGATTTTAAAGTAGCTACTACCCAGCAGTTAATTGTCAGAGTAAGAGTTCCTGATAACGACTTAGCTAACCAGCTAATTCACGAAGGATGTGTTTCTATAATGATTGGATTTAAAGAGAATAGCTAAAGCTAATTCCACATAAATTAAAAAGGCCGCTTTAAGCGGCCTTTTTTTATTTTGTAACAATCCACTTTAAGAGCTTGACTCTATTTCCGTCTTCTATTCGGATCAGATAAATGCCTTCTGATAAGGTTCCAGCAGATAGATTAAACCTACTTGTACCAGTAGGAATACTACCGCTATAAATATTTGTGACCAATCTTCCTCTAGAATCGATTAAGCTAATTTCAGCACCATTCATTGTTTGGATAAGATTCAGTTCCAAATTGGAGTTGTCAGAAGAAGGGTTAGGAAAAATAGAAGCATTGATTAATGGAGTGATTTCGTTAGTCGAAACATTTTGAGAAGAACTAATATTTATGTCATCCAAGTAGATGTTGTTTCCTCCATAATTCTGAAAGTTAAACCTTACTCTAAAAGATGGGCCAAAATATTCTGAATCATCAATTAGTAGTGTGTTTTCATTCCATTCGTTTTGTGAGTCAGGAACAAATTGAGAGCTGTCTCTTATACACAACTCCGAGCCC
>CAJXOV010000510.1 GCA_913057815.1 uncultured Flavobacteriales bacterium | reverse complement strand
CGAGATGTAGAGAGGTCTCGTGGGCTCGGAGATGTGTATAAGAGACAGTCACCGTTGGGTTCTGCACTTTTGGGAAAAGCAGAAAAAGACTCTTTTACTGTAAATGGAAGGGAATTTGAAATTCTCACCATTACCTAGCTCATTGGAAAGCGGCCACTAAGTATTATAAAAAATTATCAATTCTTACTCAGTTAAAAGAGCTACTTTTAATTAAAACAATTTAATATCAAATGGAAATTCCACAAGTTCAACTTCTTATCATTCCAGTTATCATTTTCTTGCTTGTGCAAGCGGTCTTTATGGTGAAACAGCAATCTGCGGCCATTATAGAAAGGTTCGGTAAGTTTCATAGTATTCGTAAATCTGGTATACAGATAAAAATTCCATGGGTAGATAAAATAGCTGCTAAGATGAATCTTAGAATCCAACAACTGGATGTAATGGTGGAAACCAAAACAAAGGATGATGTATTCGTTAAAATTAAAGTTTCAGTGCAGTTCCAAGTCTTAGCAGACAAGGTATATGATGCATACTATGAGCTAGAGAATCCCCATGATCAGATTACTTCATACATATTTGATGTAGTAAGAGCTGAGGTTCCTAAAATGAAATTGGATGATGTTTTCGAAAAGAAAGATGATGTGGCTATTGCAGTGAAGAGAGAAATCTCTGAAGCCATGGGAAATTATGGGTATGGAATAGTAAAAGCCTTAGTAACGGATATAGATCCTGACCAAGAGGTGAAAAATGCCATGAACAGAATAAACTCTGCAGAAAGATTAAAAGTAGCTGCCCAGTATGAAGGAGATGCTGAAAGAATTAGAATTGTAGAAAAAGCCAAAGCAGAAGCTGAAAGCAAAAGACTTCAGGGACAGGGTATAGCAGATCAAAGAAGAGAAATAGCTAGAGGATTGGAAGATAGTGTAGGAGTACTGAATGAGGCAGGAATAAACTCTCAAGAAGCCTCAGCTCTGATAGTAATTACGCAGCATTATGATACGTTACAGTCTATGGGAGACGCGGCTAATTCTAACTTAATTATGCTTCCTAATTCACCATCTACTGCTAGTGACATGATGACTAGCTTAATAGCATCGTTTACTGCTGCTCAGAGTGCAAATGAGCATAAGATTAAAGGCGGAAACAAGGAAGATTAGGCTAGGATAGAATTTACTAAGTTGTTGTAGGTCATAATGAAAAGAATAGCATACGTACTAATCATTGTCAGTACGGTTTCAGCATGCTCGAAACCGAAGTCACTATCTGGCTATATATCTTCAGATTCGGTTGAAGGTATTAATCAAGTATGTCATTTGAAATTAAATGATGATGCAGGTACTCCTTCGGGACAAATAATTGAATCACTGAATATAAATGTCGGAGGTCTACATGACGTGCTCAACGTTTTAGCTCCAGAGATTTTAGAAGAATCTATGCTCATGGAAGGTGACATAATTGAGTTCGAAAATTCTGTTCCGAAATTAGAATCAGGCGAGAGTTTCATAATGAAAATTGGGTGTAAAAGTGAGCAATGTATCTTAACAGATACTGATATTCATAGGCTTTCAAATTACACAAAGAGAGATTCACTCATGAAAAAGGAGATTAGTTGCCTTGGGATAGACATGAAAGTAGTGACTTTTAAATTGAGCTGTTTAGCTTCGTCAAATTGTTCAAATGAAGAAACTGCAAAATCGCTTTTGAATGATTTCAATTGGTTTGAGAAAAGAATAGAACGACTAAAGCGAGAGCTTCGAGAACTCGCTTCGACAAAAGACAAAGATAAATTAGTTGAATTGTTGAAAGAACAAAATGATGATCTATTGAGTCTTGTTCTAGAATCAAAAGATTGTTTAACAATTAATGAACTGGCTATAGAATTGAAATAAAGACTCCTCGCCCACACTATGCGAAACGTATGTTACGTTAACATACTCTTTAAGAAATGACAGCGATTTTGATATTCGTATTGGCTATTGTTGGACTCAATTGTATTCCACTTTTGATAAAAACGCATTCTCCTAAATTAGAGAAAGTCATTTCGCGTCTCTTAATTTTCACCACTTCTGTTTTTATATTCACTACAATTTTGTTGTTCAATGAATACCGTTTTAAAGGAGTTGAATCAAATTCAATTATTGGTTGGTCTTTTATTTTGTCAAGTCTATTATTCTTCAGTATTGTAAAGTATTCAAGAAAAAAAATAGCAAAGGTTTTTCTTATAACTCCGGTGATTCTTATATGTATTTTCACTCTCATTTTTGGGCAAACAATTTATGAAAGTGAAATAAATGACATTTACAGAATTGAGGTTTCTACTAGTGGATTCTTAGCTTGTGGTGAGAGTATTAGAATCACGAAATCTGAATTTGTAATTTTTGAAAAAGCCGTCTATTATGAGAACAGTCTTTGTTTGAAAGGAATAACTAAAATAGAAACAATAGAATGTAACAAAAAGTTCGCTGAATTTTTGATTTACCACAATGGAGACTGTCTCTTATACACATCTGACGCTGCCGACGAAT
>CAJXOV010000509.1 GCA_913057815.1 uncultured Flavobacteriales bacterium | reverse complement strand
GAGATGTAGAGAGGTCTCGTGGGCTCGGAGATGTGTATAAGAGACAGATAATGGAAGTGTCCCTCCTCTCCATGTAGGAACTAATCCAGATGTCATTTTGCTCCGAACTACTTTTGCTTTTAAATGCTTTAAAGAAACAAACTCAAGGCTCTTTCCCGCAAACCAAAAAACATCTCCAGGGTTCAATCTAGAAATAAACCACTCCTCAATACTCCCAATATATCCTCCTGATTTATAATGGACATTAATCATATTGTCACTTACAATAGTTCCAATACTCATCTTATGCTTCCGTATTACCTGCTTATCTGTTACTTTTAAAACACCATTTTCTATTTCAGCTTTTTTAAATTCATCGTAAGATCCTAATGAATCTCCTCCAGTCTTTAAAAAGTTAAGAATCCTCTTCCATTCATTTTCATCTAAAGTCGAAAAACAATAAGTACTTTTTATCTGAGCATAAGTTTCTTCTGGTTTAAAACCTTCCCCTATCGCTAGAGTAAGCAAGTATTGAATTAACACATCAAAACACCTAACAATCGGTTCTCTTCTTTCTATATAATTATCTTCAATTGCTTGCCTTAAAGCTGCAGCTTCTATCAACTCCAAAGAATGAGTAGGCAAAAAATAGATTACACTTTTTTTCCCTGGACTATGACCACTTCTACCTGCACGTTGCACAAATCTTGAAATTCCTTTAGGCCCTCCTATTTGAATAATGGTTTCTACAGGAGAAAAATCTACTCCTAAATCTAAACTACTTGTACAAATAACCACTTTAAGCGTACCCTTTAGGAGTTCGTCTTCTACCCAAAACCTAACCTTTTTACTCAAAGATCCGTGATGAAGGGCTGCTACTCCAGCAAACTCTGGTGCTGCAGCTAATAACTTATTGTACCAAATTTCGCTCTGAGCCCTGGTATTTGTAAATATCAATGTACTTGAACTTTTTCTTAATATGGGCAATACATCTTTGATAAGGTTTACTCCTAAATGACCACTCCATGGAAATTGTTCAATTTCCTTTGGAAGTATAGATTTCACTATAATCTGCTTTTTTATTCCAGAATTGATAAGAATGGAGCGTTGCAAAAAATCACTCCCAAGAAGAACTTGAGAAGCTTCAGCTAAGTTCCCAATAGTGGCACTAATTCCCCATGTTCTGAAGTAAGGATTCATACTTCTAAGTTTGGATAAAGACAATTCTAATTGCACCCCTCTTTTAGACCCAATTAATTCATGCCATTCATCCGCTATTAATCCGAAAATATTTCTAAAAAGATGTGAGAAATTTTTCTGAGACATTAAAATATGGAGACTCTCAGGAGTTGTAATCAATAAATTCGGCAATACCGACTTATGGTTGTTTTTTGTTTTTTGTGTAGAATCTCCTGTTCTAATTTCTACCGTGAAATCTATATCTAGGTCACTAATTAACTTCTCTGTACTTAAGAGAATCTCTTTAGCCAAAGCTCTAATCGGTGTTATCCATATAGTGGCTAACCCCTTTTGTTTGATTTTATCTCTTCTCTGATGCTCTAAAATAATGGGAACTATTAAAGAATATGTTTTACCGCTTCCTGTTGGGGCATTAACCAAACCACTTCTACCATCACCGAAAGACCTCCAGGTATCTCGTTGAAATTTAAATGGGGTCCAATGTCTATCCTCAAACCATTTAATTATTTCATCTTCGCCAATCATAAAGCGGTAATTTTCTTCATTTAAAACGGAAAACTACTATTTTAGGCATCAAATTTGGATACTTTAAGAAAAAATCAGAATTATGAATAAGTTTTTACTCTTACTTTCCTTTGTCTGTCTTACTGTGCTGATATCTCATGCTCAATCAGACAAGAGTTATGATGACCTCCTCGAACTATTGGTAGATGAAAAATATGAGAAATTAGTTTACAAGGCTGAATCGTATTTTTTAAACGACAAGTACAAAAAGGATCCGTTGCCATATTTATATTACAGTATGGGTAATTTTCAATTTACAAAAGATGAAGATCTATCAACTAAATACCCAAAAGCTTTTAAAGAAGCTATGAAGTTCGCTGGGAAATTTGTTAAAAAGGATAAAGAGTCTCTTTTTATTGATGAAGCGGAAGATTATTTTGGAGAGCTTAGGTTAGTGGCTATGGAAAATGCCGAAAACCAAATGATAAATGAAAAGTACACTAAAGCCAAAGGAACATACAAATACATCTATAACCTTGACACTAAAGATCCTGGCGCTAGATTATACATGTCTTATGCTACTTTTAAAACGAAATCTTTAAGAGAAGCTCAAACTTTTTTAGAGGAAGCTATGACTATCTTAGAAAGCAGACCGGTGGATGATTTATCAACAGAACAAAAGAGCTTATTGAAAAATGCCATTGTAACACTCGTTGAATGGGAAGAAAACAGTGAGTACAGAAGTCAAATAACTCAACTATTAGAGAAAACAAAGTCCTCTTTTACTGGAGAAAAAGCTGTCTCTTATACACATCTCCGAGCCCACGAGACCTCTCTACATCTCG
>CAJXOV010000508.1 GCA_913057815.1 uncultured Flavobacteriales bacterium | reverse complement strand
GTAGAGAGGTCTCGTGGGCTCGGAGATGTGTATAAGAGACAGTATTAGAACCGCCAAAGAAATGGGAATCAAAACTGTAGCGGTTTATTCTACTGCGGATGCAGACAGTCTGCATGTCAGATTTGCTGACGAAGCGGTATGTATTGGGCCTCCTAGTAGTTCTGAGTCCTACCTTCGAATTCCTAATATCATAGCAGCGGCAGAAATCACTAATTCAGATGCTATTCACCCCGGTTATGGGTTTTTATCTGAAAATGCTACTTTTTCAAAAGTTTGTGCGGAAAATGGTATAAAGTTTATTGGAGCTAGCCCAGAGATGATCGATTCTATGGGGGATAAGGCAAACGCTAAAACTACCATGGAAAACGCTGGAGTTCCTACTGTTCCAGGTTCAGAAGGTGTTTTGGAATCTTTAGCAGATGCTAAAAAAGTTGCTAAAAAGATCAAGTATCCTATCATGCTTAAAGCTACCGCAGGAGGTGGTGGAAAGGGAATGCAAATGGTCACTTGTGAAGAAGATTTACAAGAGGCTTGGGAGTCAACAAGAAGAGAGGCTGCAGCTGCGTTCGGAAATGACGCCATGTATATGGAGAAATTTATCGAGGAACCTCGCCACATTGAAATCCAAATTGCTGGAGATAAAAGAGGGAAAGCTTGTCATTTATCTGAAAGAGATTGTTCGATTCAAAGACGTCACCAAAAGCTAGTTGAAGAGACGCCATCTCCATTTATGACTGAAAAGTTAAGAGACAGGATGGGAGCGGCTGCTATCAAAGCTGCGGAAGCAGTTAAGTATGAAGGAGTAGGTACCGTAGAGTTTTTAGTAGATAAGAACAGGAATTTCTATTTCATGGAAATGAATACGAGAATCCAGGTAGAGCATACCATTACTGAAGAAGTAGTAAACTACGATTTAGTAAAAGAGCAAATAAAATTGGCCGCAGGTAAAAATATTTCTGGAGTGAATTATTTGCCAACTATGCACGCTATTCAGTGCAGAATAAATGCCGAAGACCCGTATAAAAACTTCGCTCCAAGTCCAGGAGTAATTACTAGCTATAATCAGCCAGGTGGTCATGGAATAAGAGTGGATACTCACGTGTACGCAGGTTATATGATTCCACCCTATTACGATTCTATGATAGGTAAGCTGATCACTGTAGCACAGACTAGAGAGGAGGCGATTCTTAAAATGCAAAGAGCCTTGGACGAATATATAATTGAAGGCGTGAAGTCAACTATTCCGTTCCATCAGCAGTTAATGAGGGATAAGAGCTTTAACGAGGGTAATTTCACCACTAAGTTCATGGAGACCTTTGAAATGGAGTAACCTCTTTTTTTAAAGTCTGACCAGTAAGTCATACTAATTTGTTTAAAAAGTAGTTCTACTTTCCTATATGCTGAGGAAGGCTGTCATAGCTTTGCGCTAAAATTTTGTAGAATGAAGAACCTTGTACTCTGTTTCTCAATTGTTTTATTTGGAGGGTTAGATGCTTTTTGTCAAGAACAATTGTACGTTGATTATTATGATACTGATCAAACATTAAAAAGGGTTGAAGGTAGATATGTCAGAGGTTTAGAGCATGGTCTTTGGAAAACCTATTATCAGAATGGCAACCAGCAGGAGCAGCTAAATTACTTCATGGGAAAATTGGAAGGGGAATTTAAGCACTTCCATGAAAACGGAAACTTATCCTACGTTCAATATTTCAAAGAAAACAAATTGGACAGTCTCTCGCATTCTTACTTTCCAGGAGGAGAACTCCTATCGGAAGGGAGTTACCTTGAAAACAGGAAGCAGGGTTCTTGGAAGTATTACTATAGAGATGGAGGCGTGAAACTGGAAGAAAACTTCACCAAAGAAGGGATTATACTAAATACGTACAATGATCTTGATCAGTCTTCTGGGTATGGGGTTGTGAATGGGACGGGAGTCTTTGTTTCATACCATCCATCGAGTCATATTTTAGAAAAAATCGGATACCAGAATGGTGTTGAAAATGGTATATATGAAAAGTACAATTCTAAAGGTGTTTTGATATCAGAAGGATTGTTGAAAATGAACATGAAAATCGGAATGTGGTCAAATTACTTCCCATCCGGTAAGCTGAAAGAAAAAATCGAATGGAAAAGTGACCTGGAAAATGGCGCGTACGTGAAATACAATTCGGCAGGAGGAGAGATAGTTGTAGGGAACTACGAAGATGGAAAAAAGCAAGGAAAATGGAATTGGTTTCTTTCCGCTGATATTAAAGATATGGAGGGAAATTTCCTGAACGATGAACAGAATGGAGAGTGGAAGTATTGGTATGCAAACGGACAGTTACATCATGAAGGTGAATATGTCAATGGACAAATGGAAGGAGTTTGGGAATATTTTTATGAAAATGGAGAGGATTATAAAAAAGGGGAATATTCAAATAATCTGAAAGAAGGACTTTGGGAGTTTTGGTTTGAAAACGGTGAGTTTTTGCAACGCGGAAACTTTAAAAACGATTTAGAGCAAGGAGAATGGGAAAGCTGGTATTCAAATA
>CAJXOV010000507.1 GCA_913057815.1 uncultured Flavobacteriales bacterium | reverse complement strand
TTTACTAAGACTAATTGAGTATGTCCCCCGCTAACGGTTAAACAAATAAATGGAAAACTAGGTTTAGAATTTTCAGAAAGAAAATGAGACATGATATGACCATGCATATGATTAACCGAGATCATTTTCAAATTAGCCCCTAAGGACATTCCTTTTATAAAGTTCCCTCCCACCAAAAGAGATCCTAATAATCCAGGCCCCTGAGTAAATGCCACAGCATCTAATTCACTTACCTTAATTTTAGCTTCTTCCAACGCAGTTACTACAGTAGGAATGATGTTGGCCATATGTTTTCTACTAGCCAACTCCGGAACAACACCACCAAATTTTTCATGAACTTTTTGAGAACATACTACGTTAGACAAAACTTTTAATCCACGAAGTACAGCCGCACTAGTATCATCACAGGATGACTCTACACTTAAAATTAATGGCTCATTATCTTTCATACTCTAAGAGTTTTCTAATCATCCCATGGACAAAATTAGGTTAATTTGCATGAATATTGCGTAGCAAAAGAATAATGAAAAAGATTCGGAAAATACTGCTTTGGATTTTACTTTTCCTTCTTGTGATAGGATTAGCAATTGTCATAGCTCTGCAGTTTTCCTGTGTTCAAACTTTTCTTGGTAAAAAGGCAGGAGAATACCTTTCTGATAAGCTAGGTACTGAAATATCGGTACAATCTGTTCACATAGATTTATGGGACTCCATGAGTCTGGAAGAAGTCTTAGTCCGAGATTTGAAAAATGACACTCTCATTTATGTGGGATCTCTTGAGTCCGGATTTTTTGAGTTTAACATGAAGAACAAGTCCCTCTTGTTAAATGAAGTTACTCTTTCAACACCCGTTTTTAACCTAGTAACATACGAAGGCGACACTACTAACAATTTAACATTCTTAATTGACTCGTTGTCATCGGGAAATTCTGAATCCGAAGAGGATTGGAAAATCAACATTGAAAATCTCTCTTTAGATAAAGGGAAATTCTTATTTCAAAATTTAAATTATGCTGACAGTTTACCAAGATCCTTTAATTCAAGGAGAATATCAGTGAACCAATTGACTGGAAATTTCTCGGACTTCAGCATTCTAGGTGATAGTATTTCATTTCTAAGTAACAATCTATTTTTAACAGAAAAAAGTGGATTACAAATAAATGACTTACAATCAAGCGTAATCATATCACCTTCCCAACTATCTCTTTCAAACTCACTAATTCAACTTAACAACTCTGATATTAATGGACAAATTGATCTAAAATATGACTCTTACGGATCTTTTACGAACTATTTAGGAGAGGTGAAGCATGAGGTTAATCTCAATCAATCTAGGATTAATTTGATCGACTTAAACAAATTTAATCCTGTCGAAAAATTTGATAGTCTGGAAATTGAAATACAAGGGAAATTAAGAGGGAAAATAAATCGTTTAAAAGGTAAAAACCTTTCTCTCAACATCGGAAGCAAAACAGAATTTAGTGGTGACATTTCTCTTAATGGATTACCTACGTTGTCTGAAACTTTTATAGATCTAGATATCTCTCAACTAAGGTCCTCAAGAAACGAAATTCAGAATATTATTTTCCCAGCGTTTAAAGTGGAAAATGTTCAGCTTCCTTCCAATTTAAATACACTAGGCTCATTTGTTTTCACGGGGAATTTCACCGGATTTGTAGGCGATTTTGTGGCATATGGAGAATTAGATACTCCTATAGGAAAACTAATCACGGATTTAAAATTTAAAGAATCTAATGAAACGGAGAAATATACTTATCAAGGAGAGCTTAAAACTCTAAATTTTGATTTAGCTGAACTGTATAACAATAAAAATTTAGGGGAAATCTCCAGCTCAATTTCTGTTTCAGGCAAAGGAATTACTAGAGACGTAGCCTCACTAGATTTAAATGGTGATGTTTCTTCCATTTCCTTCGGACCGAGGACCTTCAATAATATTAACGTAAATGGAAGCTTAGAAGATAATTTTTTCTCCGGAAAATTAGTTAGCCATGATAAAGATGCCGATTTGGAATTCTTAGGAGAGGTGGATCTTCGAGGAGAAGTCCCCTCATACTCATTTACATCTGAAATCAATCAATTGAGTTTAGGTGCATACATAGATGAAGTTGGAGAAATAAAGGAGCTCAAAACGGTTCTAAGCATAGAAGCATCAGGTTCTACACTCGATAATATATCAGGAGAAATCTGTTTAGAGAATACACACTTTAAAATTGAAAATAAAGACTTTGAGATATCTTCTATTTTTATCCATTCTTCCCTAACACCAGAAAGAACTATTCTATTAGAATCCGACATTTTAAATGCAGAGCTTAAAGGAATATTTAATTCAAAACAAATAGTTAATTCTGTAGATCGCATTATTGAGAACTTCACTTCTTCAGTCGTTTCTGACAGTACAATTCTTTCGGGTGATTTTAACTTAACAGCTGAAATTGTTAATTCGGAAATTCTGTCTGAACTTTGGGACAGTGATATATTTGTATCTGTCTCTTATACACATCTGACGCTGCCGACGAAT
>CAJXOV010000506.1 GCA_913057815.1 uncultured Flavobacteriales bacterium | reverse complement strand
TGTATAAGAGACAGATTTTCAAGCGGTACAAACTTTAAGCGAAAAAGCAACAGCCGCAGCATTAACAGAAACAGTAAAAGCTAATCCGTTTGGGTATGACGTAAATCCTTATGAACTAATCCAAGATGCTTATAGAAAAGGTGATTTGAACACTTTGGATTCAATTATGCATTTGTTAAACAGTAAATCATACATTGATTACATGCTCGTTCAGAGAAACGAACAAATGTCAGAGAAAATGGACTCCATTATTTCATCTGGTCATTCTCTTTTTAGTGGAATTGGTGCTGCTCATTTAGCAGGAGAAAAAGGGGTAATTGAAATGCTCAGGAAAAAAGGCTACAGTTTACGTCCTATTATTAAAGACTTTAATGATAAAAGCATAAAGCAGAGAGATAAATTAGAATCCAAGTCTATTAACTTAGAAATGACTTATCAATTTCCTTCGGATAGTGTTTTTAAAGTTAAAGTTCCTGGTAAACTCTATGAACTGCCAATGTCTTCAGGAAAACAAACTTATATCCATCCTGAAATGATCCATGGAGCTAACTATAGCGTAGTTAGAATTAAAACATTTAACTCAATTACTGGTCTCGACCAAACAGATATAATATCTACTATAGATAGCCTGATCTTCGAGAACATCCCAGGAGAATTGGTGAAAAAGAAAGATATATTTATCAATGGAAACCCTGGATATGACATTGTAAATAAAACACGTAGAGGTGACTATCAACGTTATCACATAATAGCACTTCCAAGTGAACTAATAATATTCAAAGTAAAGGGACCTGAAAAAATAGCTCTAGCTAAAGAGGCTAAATCGTTTTTTGAATCGATTGAGTTTCTTCAGCCAGAAAGTTCTACCTGGGAAAAATTCACTTCTAAATCTAATGAGTTTTCAGTTTCTCTTCCAGGAAAACTAAAAGAAAATGCCGGCTTAAGTAATGATGGATTTTTAAGTATCCAATTGAAAGATGAACAAACTGGAAATTACTATTTAGTTCAGAGAAATGTGCTACATGATTATAAGTATATAGAAGAAGATAAATTCGAGCTAGAATATTTAATTGAAAATTTAGCTGAAAAAAATGATTTTACTGTAAAGAGCCTTTCGTATAAAGACTCAAAAACTCCTCGTGCAATGGGAGAATTGATTAGTAAAACAGGTGAGAATTTATTTATTACTACTCTAACGAAAGGGGCCAATTATTATATGTTATTAGAAGTAGCCACTAATGGGAAAAGGAACAATGAATTTTTCAATAGCTTTACTCTAAATGATTTTGAGTATCCAGATTTTGAGGTTTATACTGATTCAGCTATGATGTTCAAAGTAGAGACTCCTTTAAAACCTGAGTTTTTTGAAACTGAAGGCTATAGCAGCTTTGAAAGTGATTCCGAAGAATCTATAGACACGAGTCATCTTCCTGAAAGCGATAATAGAGTCTTCTTTCACGATCCGACCGGAGAAAAGATTATTGTAGATTACTATAAATATCATTATTACAGAAGTGAAGCAGATGAGAATGAATTTTGGAGCAAAAGACTAAATAGCTCTTGGGCTTATGAAGGTCTTATCAGATCAAAAGTAGACTCGGGATATGTCGGATCTTTTCCTTATAGATCATTTAACCTAACTGATTCTAGTAGTACAAGAAGAATCAATGTTCATGTAATACTAAAGAACAGCACTAAATATTCAATTTATTACTTAGATGATGTTCAAGGTGAACCATCTGAATTTACTAGTAAATTTATCAGCACATTTACTCCGTTGGATTCTAATTATACTACCTCATTCTTTGATGATAAAGCAAATGTATTCTTAGATGATTTATTGAGCTCTGACATAAGCAAAATAGATAAAGCTCTTTCATCTATGACTGATGTGAAGTTCCGAAACGATAATACTTCGAAGATTATAGAAGTAATCGAATCATTCAAACATGAAGATTTTACAACTTTCGAAAAAGCATTTTTAATAGAAGAACTCGGCTATTTAAATAGTAAGGAAATTCTACCCTTTTTAAAAGACAAGTATATAGCCGTAGAAGACACGGCCTCTTATCAACTAGCCATCCTAAAAGCTCTAGGAAGAATGAGAACTAAAGAAGCGACAGTTCTTTTTAAAAATCTGTTAATTCAAGAAACACCTCTTTCGAAAGTAAGAGACATCACTCCTATTTTCTTTGAGTTTAAAGATTCATTAGAATTAGCTCAACACTTGTTTCCTGAAATTCTAGAGTTAACAATTTTGGATGAATATCAAGAATCAATATTTCAACTGTTAGCAAGGTTAAAAGACAAAGGACTGATTCAACCACTAGAATACTCTTCTAAACTTAAAGAGATAACCTGGGAAGCACGAAATACTTTAAAAAGAACATTGTCATCTGATGAGGAAGATGGAGGTGGATATGGAGATTACTTAGGAGACGACTATTTATCTGGTACGTACTATTACAAACCCAATTCAGCAGAAAGAAAGTATCTGTCTCTTATACACATCTCCGAGCCCACGAGACCTCTCTACATCTCG
>CAJXOV010000505.1 GCA_913057815.1 uncultured Flavobacteriales bacterium | reverse complement strand
ACACCTCTCTATTCGTCGGCAGCGTCAGATGTGTATAAGAGACAGCAATTAAGAATTTTAATAACTGATGAATATGCTGGATTCTAAATTAATCTATAGCGTTGCAATTGCTCTTTTGATTCTTTTCTCGACAGGTTGTAGAAAAAAGGAAGAACCTTTGTTTATACTAAACGAAGTCGAACTGTACCCAGACAGTGCTTCTAAAACAAAACTAAAATCTGATGAACAATGGGTCTCGATTCTTCATGCTAACTTGTTTCAAACAGCACTTAGCGCCAATCAATTATTTGAAATCGGTGAATGCCTTTCATCTATCGGAGACAAAGAGTTAGCTAGAGAGGTAGTCATATCTAACTTTATGAACGATAATGGTGTAATTATGCCAACAGATGAAGAAATGAGAATTGACTTATCTACTTTCATCAATAATACCTACACTCGGTTTTTAGTGCGCTACCCTTCCGTTTCTGAAGAAACTTGGTATACCAATTATATCGAAAACAACCCTTATGTCACTCCTGAATTGGTCTACTTTTCATTTGCTTTATCTAACGAATACCTTTATTACTAATCTATGAAAAGAAGAGAATTTATTAGAAAAACTGGACTTACAGCAGGAGCAGCTATTGTGGCACCATACATCCTACCTAGTGGAAGGTTGTTTGCTCAGACCGGAAATCAAATAGCGCCACATGTTATCATGGTAATGTTTGCCGGTGGAGTAAGACAGCAAGAAACAGTTTTGCAACGCTATGTAGATGACAGTCAAAACGAACCTTACCCAGGAAACATCATGTACAACATGCTAGATGGTGAAGCTCCTGTTCAAAAAATCGTTTACGGAACTGGTGCTGGAGGAATAGATCCAATACCACAAATATTAAACAGTACCATTCAATCCCAAGGAACTTTATTTAGTGAAGTAACAGCACTTTCTAGAGGACATTATGGGGGGCTAAATTCATTACTTCAAGGATCTACTGCGGCTACACAAGGGTTAAAACAAAAACCTGTAAATCCAACCATATTTGAATTTTTAAGGAGGCATGGAGGTTATAGCGCTACCGACACTTGGTTTTTAGGAAGTGGAATTGGAGGCAGTGTTCCTTTGCTGAATTACAGTGTTGATGAAAACTATGGCGCTAATTACGGAGCTAATTTCTTCGCTCCTAACGTAACATTCGGAGCACGATGTGAAGAATTCTTAGGAGATGCTAGAGTATATCATCCTGAAAATGAACTGGATCCGATTTACCAAATGAAATACTTCCTTGACAATAATTTCGATAATTATGCCAATGGCTTAGAAACATTAGGGAATACAGAAGATGAAAAGCAAAACATAAAGGAGTTTATAACGCTTATGTATGACAAAACAGCAAATGGGACAATAGCCAACCCACCTATCTCCGATAGTGCAGATTTAAGAACTGTAGGATACACATGTGAAGTTTTAAAACATTTTAAACCTGCTATGACTGTTGTGAACCTAGACAATGTAGATGCTTGTCACAGTAGCTTTACTAGCTATGTTTCGGCACTTCACAGAGCAGATCATGCCGTTGGACATTTATGGAATTATATTCAAAACGAAATTCCTGAAATGGCTGACAACACAATTATTTTGGCATCTCCAGAATGTGGGAGAAATTTAGAGCCAAATGGAATTTTAGACATTAATGACTGGCGAGCTTTTGATCATTCAGATGAAAATGCACTAAGAGTTTTTACTATGATGGCAGGACCTACAGTTCCTCAAAATTTAGTAATTGGTGGAGAAGGAAACCCAATAGGACTTACTTCAGATATGATGCTTACTGCTGCAGAAATTTTAGGAGTGAAAAATGATGTATTGAATGCCGGCACATTGGCACCTGGTACTTTATCTCTATTTGACAGAATTTAAATGAAGAAGTTAGTTTATGTCATACTTGGTTTGATCATCATTACATCTTCATGTAAGAAAGACAAAACAGAAAACCCTTATGATCAAATAGATAGAACCGAAAACTCTAATCCGGATTTCGGGAGTATTGGAGAGGATAATTTTGCTTTTCTGCACGAGAGAGTTTTCAAACCTACATGTGCCAATTCAGGATGTCATGATGGTACTTTCGAGCCGAAATTTAACAGCATTTCTAGCTCGTATAACTCCATCGTTAATCATGAGGTTATCTCAAATGACGCTACTAATTCTTATTCGAAAAGAGTGACACCTGGCAGCTCTGATGAATCACTACTGTACGCCAGACTTACAGAATTCCTGCCTAACACTTCTGGGATAATGCCCTTAGAGGTAGATGAAGAAAGCGATTGGAATAACCTTTCTGATTCATATATAAATCTTATAAGAAATTGGATAATTAGCGGTGCCCCAGATATGTTTGGAAACCTACCTGGAACAAGCGAGGCCGATTTACCACCCTCAATAGATGGATTAGTTATCTTACCAGCCAACACTACTTCAAATCCATATGAAAGAGATCCTGAATCTGTAGGGTTCACTCCTATATCTGTCTCTTATACACATCTCCGAGCCCACG
>CAJXOV010000504.1 GCA_913057815.1 uncultured Flavobacteriales bacterium | reverse complement strand
GATGTAGAGAGGTCTCGTGGGCTCGGAGATGTGTATAAGAGACAGCCGTAGTAGAATATAAATTAGGCTCAGTCCAATATTCCTTCATGTCTAATAATCCAAGACTTAGAATATCTAAGGCATCTGCAACTTTCCCCTGATCTTTATAGCTTATAGCGGTAATGTAGTTTGAATAAGCTTGGTCTAAAACTTTAGATTTTTTTAAATTCTTAATTCTAGTGTGTTCTGCTTTCGATATTCGTGTGAATATCCAGAATTCCTTTTCGTTTTCCCAAGAGTCAACAATTTCATAATCCGTAATTTCTTCTTTAAATGAAGATCGAATCATACTTTGGAATTCTTCAGAATATTGAAAGTTGTTATCTACAGTTTGATAAAAAGACTCTCCAGAAATATTTACAGTAATCTCCGAACTCATGTCAGTCAGCGCATTCTTTTTAGCTACAATAGAGTAATCTGAAGGAAACGCTGATTTATTAGCACTACCAATGCCTATATAATAGCTTCCATTTATTGGTCTACTAAATGCCCACTCAGGTCTAGGGTTAGGATCTATCACAGTTTTAGATGTGCTTTTCCCTCCGGTACATGAAACAGAAAAGGAAATGATCAATATGTATAACAAACGATTCATTTTATTTCTGTTTTAATAAAATTGTTAATATCAGCACTCAGCTTGTAGCTCAAATCTTTCATCAAATCTGTTGAAAGTTCCTGTGTATTGGCTATGGTTTTCTTTCCGTTGAGTAGTCTCTCGAGTTCATTTCGAGCATTCCTATTGGTATTAACTCCATTAGCTCCTGCAGGGAATAAGTTAGATTTATCGCCCTCGTAACTGGCATAAACCATAACATCTTCGATTACATCTTCTATGATTTTAGATCGAAGAACTTCTCCAGTTTCTAATGAGGTAATCTTAAATTGGAAAGATACACTCACGGTGTTTTTCTTTTGGTACTTAGAATAGCTTGTTCTTCTATAATTAGTTTCGTAGTAAGTCTTTTTAGTTTCAGAGTTTGTTTTTTTCGTTTTATAACTTTCGTAGCCTGTCAAGTTAGTCTTCTGAAGTTTTCCTTCTAGTGCGTTATAAGTTAGTACAGTTCCAGTAAGAAGTGTTTTAGCACCTAAAAGATTCCCTGCTTCTACCGCGGTCTCTTCATTAACTACACCTGACATACCTAGCTGTTGTTCACCAATGATAAGGTCGAAATTTTCTCTATCAATAACTTTCAGGAAAGGATCGTTTAGTGAGGTTAAAGCATCTAAACTATAGGCCGTAACTTGCTTATCAAGTCCTCTAACTCTACTGGCATTCTCAAATCCAACTACAGCTAAAGTCATAATTCCAAGTTCTAAGGACTGTGAGTGAAGTTCTTTTGCTTCTTTGAAATTAACATCTCTGTCCATTACTTTTTCAAAATCATTGTAAGCAGCTCTATAGTATTCTTTAGAAAGGTTATCCAAACCACTTTTGTATAATGGCTCTAGGTAAGCTATGTTCTTCAGCACATCAGAGTCTTTATAATTAGAGTCAAACTTTCCGATTTCTTTAAACTTTAATTCAGCAGCAGAGAATTCGCCTTGTTCTAATAAATCTGCCCCTTCATTATATAGGTCGGATAAGTAACTTTGAGTTATTTCTTCATAATCACTTTCGTAGTACCCTGGAATTTCAAGAGTAACTCCTATGGCTTTAATCTTTTTTTGATAATCTTTGGCTCGTATGTACGCATACACTCCATCTCTTTTTTTGTTAAAAGTTCTGGCTTTTGTGAATTCCTCAAGTTTTTTATTGAGCACTTGTTGTCCAGTTTTTTTTAATCCAATTTTGGCTTCTAAATTGTTTCTGTTGCGTTGCAATGAACCATAGTAGGATGCTGCGGCCTCGTCTACAAAACCTTGTTCTTCTAATTTAAATCCTCTTTTGTAGTAAGCTTTACTTCCGTTGCAGGAGATAAGAGTAACAGAAAACAGAAGTACAATTAAAGCCAAAAGTTCAATTGATCTTAAATTTTGTAAAGCTTGAAAGAACTTATTTCCAATTCTGTTAACTTGACTCATTTTGAAGTGTTTTGTAAAAGTTTGTAAAGTTAGGACTTCCAAACTCGTGCCAAAAATAGACCAAGTGAAAAATATTTCTTTAAGTCTACGTAAGATTAAATCAAGCGTTTATTTTTGAGGACATATAAAATCGAAGAATGAAAAATATATTGGTAATAGGAGCTGGGAGAAGTAGTAGTTCTTTAATTCGTTATATCTCAGGGAATTTAATTGAGAATAATTGGAATTTGCGTTTAGTAGATAGAGATTTGGATTTAGCAAAAGAAAAAATAAACGGAGCTGAAAATGCAGAAGCTTTTTCTTTTAACGCATTGGACCGAGATGAACGTCTCCCACATTTGCAGTGGGCTGATATTGTAGTCTCTATGCTTCCTGCAGCTTTTCATATTGAAATAGCTCGTGACTGTATTGAGTTAAAAAAGAATCTAATAACTCCCTGTCTCTTATACACATCTGACGCTGCCGACGAATAGAGAGGTGTAGATC
>CAJXOV010000503.1 GCA_913057815.1 uncultured Flavobacteriales bacterium | reverse complement strand
GGCTCGGAGATGTGTATAAGAGACAGCTTTGAATACGTATGGCTTGTGTTTCTGGATGCATCTTAAATAAATTTATAAGTAATGGTGATTTCAGCTGTAGAGCTTAAGATTTTATAAACCGTGCAGTATTTATCTGCCGCTAGCTTCACGGCTTTTAGTAGTTTCTTCTCGTTTAAAGCTTCGTTTAACCCGAGCTCTATTTGAATGGTTTTAAAGACATGAGGAATCTCTTCCTCTCTGGTGGCAGTAATTCTCATAGAAAGATCATTCAGCTTGGCTTTTTGTTTGACCATGATATTCTGAATATCTATAGAAAGGCACCCACCCAATCCTGCTAAGAGCAGCTCAGTCGGTCTAAATCCTTTAGCATAAGGAGATAATTCTGCTGATGCGCAGATGTCTACGGTAGAAGTTTGATTTTCTGCTATAAATTGAAAATCGTGATTTGTTTTATGTACTAATATTTCCATTCTTGTGGAAGGTTTGTATCAAGAATGGTTTTGGAATCGAGTAGCTTCAATGTCCAGAACGGTCAGGAGAGGCATAATGCATACTCTTGACTTATCTGATTCCGAAATAAATCGAAATGGAATTAGCACCTTCTCAGCTTTCGCTAAGGGTTGCTAAGGTTTCGCAGGGCCTGTCCCTCCACCTTTCTTGATAAGTTATTTTTATACGAATAAGAACGTTTGTCTAATTAGACGCGGCAAAAGTACATCGATATTTCAAATTTTAGCTATAGTTGATTAAATTTCGTTTTGGTAGCCTTTACATAATAATTAGAAAAGATGTATATCAAATCATTAACTCTTCTTTCATCAGATCTAGATGCTCAGCTAGAATTTTACTCTCATAAAATGGGCTTTGAAGTTAAGGCTATAAATGAAAAAGAGCTTATAATAAGCGCTGGTAGAACGGAACTAGTTTTCAGAAAGAGTGTCTCCCAACCATTTTATCATTACTGTTTTTTAGTTCCCGCTAATAAACTAGAAGAAGCACTAGAATGGGCACAGGCTCGAATGGAACTCATAGAAACCGAAGACGGATTTAGAGTAGAGTCCAACTCATCTTGGAAAGCTCATTCCTTTTACTTTTTAGATGGAAACGGAAATATAGCTGAGTTCATTTCTCATTATAATTTAGACAATCATTCGGATGAATTGTTCTCTGCTCAAAGCATTATTTCTATTAATGAAATAGGATGTCCGAGTAATGATATTCCCAAGCTATCCTCTTGGATAGAAGAAAATGTGGGAAGTAAGTTTTGGACAGGAAATACTACTAGATTTGGAACAAATGGAGACGAAAATGGTTGTTTTTTACTGGTAAATAATGAAGACAAGAAAACATGGTATCCCACAGATAAATTTTCGGAAAGTGCATCTTTTGAAGCAGAAATAGAAGAAGATAAATCTGTTACTAAATTGGCTTTTTCGGCAGAGGGGTTTGGTTTAATCTAGCCGTGAATCAGCTCTTTCTTCATGTCTTCTGAAAGTTCAAACTCCTTATAGCCTCCATCATAAGTCCCTAAAAGTCTATCCCAAATGGTCACTGTATTTCCGAAATTTTTATTCCATTTTCGATAGTGATGGTATAAATGATACTTCTGAATGAATTTCATGTATCCAGATGTAAAAACCTTATAGTGAATGAAATAATGCACGTTTTCATAGAAGAAATAATAACCAAGTGTTCCTAATCCAAAGCAAGAAGCCAGCTGAACATCAAATGTAATTAGGAAAACCACCAACCAAAAGAAGAGTGCCAATGGATAAATCAAAAACAACCCTGCGTTCAAAACGCGGTAATCCGTAAGGTTATGATGATGGTATAAATGAAAGGCTTCCAAGAACCACATCACCTTTTTATTCTTGAAAACAATATGATAGAACCAGCGATGCGTAGCGTACTCAAAAAAGCTCCATGTAACCAGTCCTAGAATGAATAGAAAAGCGCCTTTTAGATGTGAGTTTTCTCCTTTAGTCAGAAGCCAACAGAAAAGTAAGATTAAAGGGACCAGTTTTAACAGTACGAAAAAAGGATTTCCTGAGGCAAACCACTTGAGCAACCTTGGGTGCTTAGTGGCCATATTATGCATTTCTTTAGCCATTGGTCATAGTTTCAGGATGAGTAATATACTGTTTGAAACAGGAAAAGAATTCAGAAAAAAGAATTCCATCCATTATTCTGTGATCAAAGGTAAATCCGAAAGTAGCCATTTTTCTTATTTCCAATTCATCTTTTACCACCACTGGTCTTTTCTCAACTGTTCCGAAAGAGATAACCATAGGAACTCGAGTATATGGAGCTATAGGACATAATGATTTAGAAATCCCTATACTTCCTGTAGCGGTGAGCATAATACTCCCGAAAGCATTTTTAGGAGATTTAAAAAGACCTAAATTCCAGTTCAGGTTGTAGACAAAAAAAGCATAAATGTTCATGAGCGGCTTTGCAAAAATTGCTGGAAGAATTCCCACTATTTTTTTCGATTCGTTGTGCTTATTTTCTCCATTTTTGGCCTTGTTAATTTCTTTCAAAAACTCTTTG
>CAJXOV010000502.1 GCA_913057815.1 uncultured Flavobacteriales bacterium | reverse complement strand
CGAGATGTAGAGAGGTCTCGTGGGCTCGGAGATGTGTATAAGAGACAGCTTAAGATATAAGTGATCTCCCAAAAATAAACCCCAGGAGAAACATAATGATTACCACTTTTAACACTTCCATTCCAAGCATCAGAAGGACTATTTGATTGAAAAAGGATACTTCCCCATCTATCAAACACCGAAAACTTATAGTCGTAGAAATTATCTCCTTTAACAATTGGTCTGAACACATCGTTCAACCCATCTCCATTAGGAGTAAATGAATTAGGAACATATACTGTAAATTCATCTTCCACTTGTACTCCTAAAGTAATTTCATCACTACAGCCAAACTCATCCGATGCCGTAAGTGTTACTGGAAATAAGCCTGCATCTGTATAAGTATGTATAGGATCTTGGTCAAATGAACTATTCCCGTCTCCAAACTTCCAATAGTATGTGTTAACTTCATCTGTTAAAGATTGGAAGCTAATAGTTGGTGCAGTTAGTATGTGAGCGTCATCTGGGCCAAAAGTGAAATCAACAGAAGGAGTTTCATTTAAAAAGAAAACATCTTGATAGAATTCTTCGGTAACACATCCAAAATCATTTGTGACCATTACATTTAAACTATAACTTCCCTCTTCAGTCAATTCAAAAGTTGGAGATGAGTCCGTTTCACTAAAATCGGCCAAGCTCCACGTATAACTTAATGATTCTGAAGAATAATTTTCAATTCCTAAAGTGTACGGAGAACATTCTTCTTGAGCTGAAAGACTAAAATCTATTTCAGGTGACGGATTAACCTCTATTGTTTGAACTAGATCAACGGCACAATTGTTAAGAGCAGTTCTAGCAGATAGACTAAAACCGACACTACCTGAAGACTCTAAATCTATTTCTATGAAATCAATTACCCCAGCATCATTTCCTGATAATTCCCATTGATAATCAACAAGATTCTCACCTTCTGTAGAAACAACTAACTGATCGCCTATGCAGAAATTCCCATCTATTGAAAGCTCCGATACCGGCTCAGGATAAATAGTAACTTCTACGCTGGTAGTATCAAAACCACATCCATCAGTAGCATATTGATAAACCGTATACTGTCCAGGAACAGTAAATGAACTAAACGCGTCTTCAGTAAAGATCGAAAAGTCACCAAAATCATATTCAAATTCTGTAGCTCCTATCCCACTGTTTACAAACTGAATATCCACAGGAGCACAGGCCTCTATTTCAGAAACTGTTATCTCAGAACTAACTGGGTTTGGAAAGACCAGTATTGTTTCTTGAAAACTATGAGAACCACATTCATTAGTAGCGGTTAATTCAATAATAAATTCTTCTAATCCAGCTTCAGTAGTATAAATTTTATCCAGTGGATCCTGTTCTACTGAACTGTCTCCATCCCCTAAATCCCAAGAGAATGAACTAGAACTAGATGAACTCATATTTAAAAAATCTATATGAACAGGTGAACAAATAGAAGATATATCGGTTTGAAAAGAAGCCGTTGGTTCGGCTTTAGAAAGAACAGATACTGAATGAATAGAACTTCCGCATTCATTAGAAACTTCTAAAGAAATTTCATAATTAGTATTTTCATTGATATCTCCAAATATTATAGTTCCAGGAGATTCACTAATGGAGTTTCCTACTTCAAAATCCCACATAAAATTCATATTATCACCTTGACTTAAGTTTTCAAAAGTCACCTCCATTGGTTCGCATCCTTCAGTAACATCTGTAAGAAAATTTGATTCAGGTATATCCTGAACATGAACTAATTGAGTTTCCAACGTCTTTGTACAAGCATATTCATCTATTAAAATCAAACTTAAATTATGATCTCCTAATTCACTCACAGAAATCATAGGAACATCATCAGTGCTTGTTAAATCTCCATTTAAAAACCACTGAGACTCCAATTCAGGAGAAGAGGCATTTGTTAACGATAGAGTTGTATTTAAGCATGCTAACGCCCCTAATTCAAAAGATCCACTTGGAAGTTCTTTTATATGAACAAGAGAAGTTCCAGTCTTTGAACACCCTGTTAAAGGGTCTTCATAGGCATAACTGATACTATTACCCGATGAAATTATATCTGCATCAATATTTCCAATTGATGAATCATGAACAATACTACCGAACCAATTCCCTCCTGTTGGAGAATAATTATCCAGCATAACTACAGTTTCTGAATGACAAATATTAAACTCTGTAGGTATCACTAATTCGGGCACCTCATTTACCTCAACTTCGACTGTAGATTCATTATAACAAGTTTCTACTCCTACAGAATAGGTCAATGTCTTTACTCCTTCTAATTCCTCAGGGCTAAATACATCTGTCCCTGCTATAATTCCTTCTCCTTCCCATAATCCGTTGGAAGGTGAATAACCTTGTAACGTCACATCTCCTTCATTTTCACAAACAGAAAAATCTGATTGAATAACTATTTCAGGTACTTCATCTACACTAATTGCTTTTAAATCAATGTTATAACAACCCATCAAGTCTGTATATACATCTGTCTCTTATACACATCTGACGCTGCCGACGAATAGAGA
>CAJXOV010000501.1 GCA_913057815.1 uncultured Flavobacteriales bacterium | reverse complement strand
GTAATGTATTCTCTTTTTATAATTAATGAAGTCTTATTCATGATGTAGCGTTTTTAGTTTCGATTACCTGAATAAATATATCATTCATGCTAGGTACTACTTCTCTAATGTTATGGTATTTGACTTCAGAAAGTGTGTTAGAAAGTAAGTCGTTTAACGACATTTTTTCATTTAAAATTTTAACCTGGCAAGTGTGTAAGTCCCCCTGAGATTCTTTTTCTAATAATTCAAAATTCGTCCATAGAGCTGTAGTAAACCCAATCATATTCCCTGTGAATTTGAGTTCATATGTTTGAGACTTAAACTGATCCTTAATATCGGTTACTGTTCCATCTAGAAGCTTTTCACTTTTATTTATAAGTGCTATAGAATCACAAATTTCTTCAACAGAGCCCATGTTATGGGTAGAAAGGATAATGCTCGTTCCTTTTTCTTTTAATCTTAAGATTTCTGACTTAACTAAGTTGGTGTTGATTGGGTCAAATCCACTAAAAGGCTCATCTAGAATTAGAAGTTTAGGCTCATGTAATACTGTAGTTATAAATTGGATTTTCTGTGCCATTCCCTTAGAAAGCTCATCAACCTTTTTATTCCACCATTCCGAAATCTCAAACCTTTCAAACCACTCTTTAAGTTTCGCATTGGCCACGCCCTTGTCCATCCCTTTTAATTGGGCTAAATAGAGTGCTTGTTCCCCAACCTTCATTTTTTTATAGAGGCCTCTTTCTTCTGGTAAATACCCAATATCCTTAACATGTTCTCTTCTGAGTAATTCTCCATCTAAATATACTTCACCAGCATCTGGTCCAGTAATTTGATTGATAATTCTAATTAGAGATGTTTTACCAGCTCCATTAGGACCTAGTAACCCAAATATTGTTTTTTCGGGCACGGCTATACTCACATCATTTAGAGCTCTATGAGCTGCATAATTTTTAGTGATATTCTTTGCCTCTAAAATGAGTTTTGACATTTAGAATGTGGTTTGATACAAAGCTAAAATTTATTGAAATAAATGAACAAAAAAAGGACAGAAGCTCCTAAAAAGATGTTAACTCCTGTCCTTTGTTATAATCTGTTTTCACTTCGATTAGCTAAACATTTCTTTAACTTTCCTGAAGAATCCTTTGTCTTTTGATCCAGGGCTTGGATTGAAATTTTCAGAGTCTTGAAGCGATTGAAGTATTCCTTTTTCTTCAGTGCTTAGTTTTTGAGGTGTCCATACATTAAAGTGTACTAGTAAGTCTCCACTACCATAAGCCTGAACAGAAGGTAAACCTTTGCCTTTTAGACGTAGTGTTTTTCCGCTTTGAGTACCTGCTTCAATTTTGATTTTGGCTTTACCTTCGATTAATGGAACTTCAACTTGATTTCCTAGAGCAGCGTCTAAAAAATTCACATAAAGATCATAATGAAGGTTTTGACCTTCGCGTTGCAATTCTGGATGCTCTTCTTCTTCAACAAGCACTATTAAATCTCCAGGAATTCCACCAAACGGTGCAGCATTTCCTTTTCCGCTGACATTTAGCTGCATTCCTTCTTCTACTCCAGCGGGAATATCAATAGTAACTACTTCCTCTTTTCGATCCAATCCATTTTCATCAGTTCCTTTAGGTCTGCTGGTAATTTTCTGTCCCGAACCATGACAAGTATTACAAGTAGCACTAGTCTGCATTTGTCCAAGGATAGTATTCGAAACACGTGTGATCTGTCCAGTCCCTCGGCATGTGGAGCACTCTCCATATTCAACACCTTCTACATTTACTAATTTGAAGACTTTTATTTTCTTTTGAACTCCCTTAGAGATATCAGCTAGTGTGAGTTTTACTTTAATTCTTAAGTTCGATCCCTTAACTTTTCTGGTTCTACGACCTCCGCCACCACCAAATCCTCCAAATCCACCTCCGCCTCCGAAGATGTCACCAAATTGACTGAATATGTCATCCATATTCATTCCACCACCGCCACCAAATCCACCACCTTGACCCATTCCAGAATGTCCGTATTGATCATATCGAGCTTTTTTGTTGCCATCTGCCAATACATCATATGCCTCGGCTGCTTCTTTGAACTTAGCTTCTGCACTTGCGTCATCTGGATTTTTATCAGGATGGAATTTAATAGCCATCTTTCGATATGCTTTTTTTATTTCAGCCTCTGAAGCTCCTTTACTTAAACCTAATATTTCGTAGTAATCTCTTTTAGACATAATCTTTTATTTCTGCTAATTACTGACCTACGACTACTTTCGCAAATCTCAATACTTTATCATTAAGGAAGTATCCTTTCTCAATTACATCAACTACTTTATTCTTCATATCATCTGAAGGAGCAGGGATGTTAGTTATTGCTTCATGGTTTTCGACATCAAATGTTTTGCCCACAGCATCCATGGCTTTTAGCCCTTGGCTTTCTAAAACTTTAAAAGTTTTAGATTTAATAAGTTCAAACCCCTCTTTTACAGCAGTGATGTCTTCATTGGTCTCATTTGCTGTCATGGCTCTGTCTAAATCCTGTCTCTTATACACATCTGACGCTGCCGACGAATAGAGAGGTGT
>CAJXOV010000500.1 GCA_913057815.1 uncultured Flavobacteriales bacterium | reverse complement strand
TCGCTGATCCTGATCCGTCTAATTGGATCGTAATATCTTGTGTTGTTAATGTTGGATCAATGTTGTCTTCTACGGTTACTGTAGCTAAACAACTATCGGTATTCCCGGCATCATCTGTTACTGTTAATGTTATTGAGTTTGTTCCTATATGGCTACAATCAAAATCGGTTTGACTGGCAGAAAAAAATGCTATATTACAATTATCAGTACTTCCTCCATCTATGTTAGTGGTAATTATACTAGAATTTCCTGAAGCATCTAATTGAACGGTAATATTCTGGCAGACAGAATTTGGCGCAGTTGTATCGTCAATGGTAATTGATTGCACTTCAGTGCTGAAATTTCCACTGGAGTCGGTAAAAGTCCAAGTAACGGAACTAGTTCCTTGAACAGAATAAACTAGAGGATCAGAAGTGGTAGCAGTTAAAACTCCATCACAATTATCTGTTGTAGTCGGTGGAGTAAGAGTTACAGAACATTGCGCTGAAACTAGTGGTAACGTTATGTCTACAGGGTCAATATTATCTTCAACTGTAACTATTGCAACGCATGAATGGGTATTTCCACTTCCATCCGTGACTGTTAATGTTATATTATTCAATCCTAAATTAGAACAGTCAAAAGAGGTCTGACTAGCGCTTATTCCCGATATCGAACAATTATCCGTACTTCCATTTTCTAAATCAGCGGCAACCAGGCTCGCATTTCCAGAATTATCTAATTGTAAGGTAATATTTTGACAAGCTGCTACTGGAGCCTCATTGTCAACAACAGTTACATTGAATGAACAATCGTCCGTGATCAATCCGCCTGATGCACTTCCTCTCCATGTTATAGTGGTAGTGCCTAACGGGAATAAATCTCCAGAATTCAAACCTGATGCATCTTGTCTGCTCAATGAACCTGAACAAGCCGAACTAATACTTGGAAAACCAAAATTAAAATCTTTAGAGCAAGTACCTGAATTGACAAATATGGTAGTATCGTTTTGACAAGTTACATCCATATAATTATCTATAAGATTGATCGTTTCTGTTAAAGTGAATCGATCAGAACACATCCACCATTCTAAGTTTAAATCTACTGTTTCATCTCCTTCAGTTAGAGCATCAGCAGTCGGTCTAATTAATAAATATTTATCAACTTCATTTGCTAAATAGCTAATCGGAGATGTTACAATGTTCCCAAAAACATCTTCAAAAGTATAATCAGTAGCAGATGCCGAACCACCTAAAGTGAAATCTACCAAGAGAGGAACGGTAGTATCTCCGCTCCTAGTTAAATTAAAAAGTCCAAACTGACAACCTTCAATCGCATCTGAAAAAATTGGATCAGGAACTAAAGTTACTGCTTGAGAAGGACATGAAAAACTTTTCAAAAATACGGCAGAATCAAATTGGCCATCTGCTGCATCTCCTAGTAATATTTTAACATGATATGTTTGGCATGGAACTACTACTCCTTTGGCTTGTAAAGGTGTAGTAAACCCGTCAAATTCTAAATCAAGCCCTCCTGTATTATCAGTATAAAAGGCCGTATTTGTTAAACTGGTACATCCCCCCACTGCACCAGCAGCACCTACTAAACCTCCGTTCACCCCATTTATAGTAACATCTGTACCATCCGGTAAAATAGCAAAATTAGCTGCTCCGTTAGTATAAGGTCCGGCTATTTCAGGACCACTAACAAGGAAAGCAAATGCATCATTAAAATTAGAACACACATACTCCGGATATTCTTCAGAGGCAAATTGGAAATCAATTACTAGTGTATCACATTTAGGAATTACGTCAAACTCAATAACGACTACATCATTATTGCAATTACCATCTATGGCTAGTAAGTCTGGATCATTATATTGAAAGCCATTATCGACTGTAGAACCAACTTCATCATTAAGGCCTCCGAGTTGAGCTAAATTTCCTGTTGAAATAACCATACCCTGATCTAAGCCTAACACTCCATCAGGAGTGTATCCGAATGTTCCTATTTGAGCTCCTAATCCACTTGTCACAGTGAAATTGGTGATATCCAAACCGGACCCAGAGATTAGATCCGAGATTTCAGCATTAGTAGAAGTATCATCAACGGTCAACTGTGCAAACACAGCTTGACTAGAAAGCACAAAGCATGCGATGATTAGTATTCTCAAATCCAATATATAATTCCTCAATATTTGTATGCTTTTATGCATGTAATTCCAAGCCACCTTATAGCGACTTTAAAGTTTATCCTCTCTTCTACGGTTGCATGGAATAAATAGTTTCAAGACATCATTATTGAAAGATTACACTGATTTACACAGCAATAACTTTTTATTAAAACTTAATAAATCATGGCTCGTATTTAATAGATATAAATGAAAATAATGAGGATTTTAGCTTTACTAATTCTTACAACAGTTCTGACCTTTTGTAATGTACATAGTCAACTTTCGACTATAACAGTCGATCAACACACACATACTGGATCAGTAGGTTCCGATGATTTAACTGGATATACTACATACAGACTGTCTCTTATACACATCTCCGAGCCCACGAGACCTCTCTACATCTC
>CAJXOV010000499.1 GCA_913057815.1 uncultured Flavobacteriales bacterium | reverse complement strand
GAGATGTAGAGAGGTCTCGTGGGCTCGGAGATGTGTATAAGAGACAGTTTTAGTAATGGTGGCATCTGATAGAATATCAGCTTTCGATCATGTATTACCTGCTGCTATACCTTTTAAAGGACAAGTACTAAATCAAGTAGCTACTAAATTTTTAAAAGCCACTGAAGATATAGTTCCAAACTGGCTAATAGACACCCCAGACCCTAATGTAGCAGTAGGACACAGATGTGATCCTATCATGTTAGAAATGGTAATTAGAGGTTATTTGACTGGTCATGCATGGCGTCTTTACAATGCAGGTGAAAGAATTATCTGCGGTGTATCTATGCCTGATGGAATGAAGGAACATGATAAATTTCCTGAGCCTATTATCACTCCAGCTACTAAAGCTGAAGAAGGGCATGATGAAGATATTTCTAGAGAAGAAATTATAGCTCAAGGAATAGTAGATGAATCTACTTTCGATCAATTAGCGGCATGCACTAGAGCTCTCTTCGAAAGAGGTACTGAAATAGCGGCTGAAAAAGGTCTCATATTAGTAGATACGAAGTATGAGTTTGGAATGAGAAATGGAACATTGAATCTTATGGATGAAATCCACACTCCAGACTCTTCTAGATATTTCTATGCTGAAGGCTATGAGGAAAGACAGTTAAAAGATGAACCTCAAAAACAGCTAAGCAAAGAATTTGTTAGAGAATGGCTTATGGAGCATAATTTCATGGGGAAAGATGGACAAACCATGCCTGAGATTCCTTCTGATTTCGTAGAACTAGTAACTACGCGTTATGTTGAACTTTATGAAAAAGTAACCGGTAATTCTTTCGAAAGAGCTTCTCAAGAGGATATAGCTGATAGAATATTTAACAATGTTGAAGCCTTCTTAGAAGCTAGAAATTCTTAACTAATTGAATTGGGGATGTCTTTTGTAGATTTAGAAAAAATAGTCTTAGAAATTAAGACAGGAAACACTGTGCTTTATCCGACAGACACTATTTGGGGAATAGGCGGAGACAGCACTAACGAATCGGTTATTGACAAAATTTATCGAATTAAAGAAAGGTCGGAATCTAAATCTTTAATAACCTTAGTGAATAGTACCGAAATGTTGAAAGAGCTGTGTGAAGTTTCGAATAAAGTAGACGAAATAATTTCAGCTTTCGAACAGCCTACTACTATAATCTATGATAAGGTAAAAGGAATTCATCCAGCAGCCATAGCTAAAGATGGCAGTGCTGCTATTAGGGTGGTTAATGATCCTTATTGCAACGCTATTATTCAAGAAATAGGAGTTCCTCTACTTAGTACATCAGCCAATATTAGTGGATCTCAAGCTCCTAAAAGTTTCAAAGACATCAGTTCTAAAATTAAATCACAATGCGGATACATTAGTGAACATAGAAGAAATGATACTACTGCCTCAGTTAGCTCAAGAATAATAAAAGTTTCAGGGAACGAAATAATCGTGATTAGAGAATAAAAATATCTTTTAACCATTCCTCCCAATTCCCTAATCAAATAAACTCAGTAAATTTGCGCTTCGAATCGAAATGAACCTGAAAGAACACATATCCGACAAAGTATTTACTACATGTGGTAGAATAGCCGATGAAAAAGGAGTAAAAGCCTTTGCTATTGGTGGATTTGTTAGGGATATTTTGCTCAAGAGACCTTCTAAGGACATAGACATAGTTACAGAAGGAAACGGAATGATGCTGGCTAAAGAAACGGCTAAAGCTTTAAACGTTAAAAAGGTAGCCCTTTTCAAAACTTATGGAACAGCAGCTTTTAAAACTAGAGATCTAGAATTAGAATTTGTAGGAGCTCGAAGTGAAAGTTATTCTAAGGATAGCAGAAATCCCATTGTGGAACCAGGAACTATCGAGGAAGATCAGAAAAGAAGAGATTTTACTATAAACGCTCTGGCTATTTCTTTGAACAAAGAAAATTATGGTGAATTAATAGATCCTTTTAATGGACTTTCTGATTTAGAGAATAAGATTATTAGAACTCCTTTAGAACCTGACACTACATATTCTGATGATCCACTAAGGATGATGAGAGCGATTCGTTTTGCAACACAATTAGGGTTCGAAATAGAAGAGTCCTCATTCGAGAGTTTGAAGACCAATGCAGAGAGAATTTCCATTATCACCAAGGAAAGAATCTCGGATGAGTTGAATAAGATAATTTTATCTAAAACTCCATCTAGAGGATTCAAACTACTGAACTCCACGGGACTATTGGATTTGATTTTTCCTGAAATGGCAGCCTTAAGAGGTGTAGAGTATAAAAACGGCCAAGGTCATAAAGACAATTTCTTTCATACAATACAGGTCCTCGATAACTTGAGTGAACATACGGATGACTTATGGCTTAGATGGTCAGCTATACTTCATGATATAGCCAAGCCTCCTACAAAGAGATTTCACAAAGATCATGGCTGGACGTTTCATGGACATGAGGATTTAGGAGCACGAATGGTTCCTGATATTTTTAAGAAATTGAAACTCCCTCTGAACCAAAAAATGAAGTACGTTCAGAAACTGGTAGCTCTTCACC
>CAJXOV010000498.1 GCA_913057815.1 uncultured Flavobacteriales bacterium | reverse complement strand
ACTACTAGTTGAGGCTAAAAACATTGATCACACCTTTGAAAAACTTTATGGCTTTTTATCGAAACTAGAAATCTGTAGAATTAATAGAAGAGTAATCGAGCTATTCGAGTTTAAAAATTTCGAACATTTCGAAACCGATTTCGTGAAAATATTTGATGAATCATCTGTATTAGAAGTTATTGGAGTAATAAAAGAATCTCTATCTAATAAAATTGTTCAGAATAAAAGAATGAGGTTAAAGTCATTCAAAGGCCATAAAAAACACATCAACGTGAATATGGTGAGCAGAAAGGTTGAGGATGTAATAAGTATTATAATTTGCTTTCTGGACGAAACTACTCAAATAGAATCTGAAATGAGAACTGAAAAGCTCTTACAAAGAATGGAAAAAACCATTTTTGAAAGAACTAAAGAATTAAGAGTAGTAAATCAAAAATTAAATGACCAAGCCGAAGAGACAGATCGAATAAACCAAATATTAGAATACAATTTCAATCAAACCACCGACAGTATACAAGTAGCTAAGAAGATTCAGAAGCTTATGCTACCTAAAATCAGTCAAATAAAAGGCGCATTCGCAGATGCATTTGTATTCTATAAGGCTAAAGATATTGTAAGTGGAGACTTCTATTGGTGTCAAAAAACAGACGACCATGTTTGGATAGCTTCTGCCGACTGTACAGGCCACGGTGTTCCTGGAGCACTTATGGCTATGACAGGCGCCCATCTTTTAAGTGAAATAGTGAATAAAAAAGGGGATTTAAAGCCTAATGAAATATTACACTTATTAGATCATCATATAATAGATAGGTTAAAGCAAAGACAGTCAGGAAACATAGTTAGCACAGGAATGGATATATGCTTGTGTAAATATGAAATGAAGACTAAGAAAATGGAGTTTTCAGGTGCCTTTCAAGATTTATTTCTAAAAAGAGAAGGCGAAATCACTATTTTAAAAGGAGACCGAAGAGGTGTTGGAGGTACTCATGAGTACAAAGACAAAGACTTCACATCTCATTCACTAGACTTAGTAAAAGGAGATAAAGTATATTTCACTTCTGATGGAATGCCTGACCAATTTGGAGGAGAAAACGGGAAGAAGCTTATGAAAAAGCGTTTTATTCAAATCCTAAAATCATTTAATTCAAAGGACATGAATGGTGAGCTTTTAGAGACTAAAAAGGCGTATTACCAATGGAAAGGTAAAGAAGAACAAATAGATGATATAATAGTGATGGGCTTAGAGATTTAAGGCCTGCTTAACTCCTATCAAACCTGGCTCTTTAGAAACATTATAAAAAGGTGTAAGTTGAGCACCAAACGACCTGAAATATCTCTCTACCCCTGGAATCATACTTCCTTCAAAATCAATATCACTAGCTCCTGAATTTTTAGCATGTGCTAGTAATTCCACCAAAGCAGCTGTACCTAAAGAGATTCCTTCAGTTTTATCCGATCCTCCGAATAAATAAACTAATGATTTTCCAACTAAAATACCTGCAGCCACACCCGCAGATCCATCTTTAGTGGCCGTTATTGAAATAAAGGATTCTAATTCTTGAAGACTTTTATACAGATTCTTGAAATAAGATTTTTCATGATCCTTTCTTCCCAATAATGAAGAATTTTCTATCAATCCTAACCCTTCACTATTCAATGAAGAAGAATAGTTCACATCCTCAGAGTTAATTTTCTTAATCTGACTTCTCAAACCTTTACTCCCATTGATCAATTCCGGAAGCTCATCTGAAGACAGCAAATATGTATACCTCACTTTAGCTGATAATCCCTCCCAAATAAACGGCTGAACATCTTCAATTTCCGGGGGAAACGAAATATTGATCCACTTATAACTACTTAAAAATTCAGCTATTTCTCTTAACGCCTTTTTAATATTTGAATTCTTATAATATTCATTTTTACCACTTTTAGAAATCCAAAGTCCACAATTCTGAAAAAATGGAGGATTACTGATGTGTTGCATTCCCTTTCTTTTGCTATAGTATAAACTGAAAGCTGCTACTGAGGAGTTTGTCGTTTTATCTTGAACAATAAAATATTTGAAGTTAGGATCTAAACTGCTCCAATTTGTTAAATAACATATACTATATCTCCTTAAGCTAGGTATACTCTCGATTAAATCATCATACGATATTTCTTTCGTAATTAGCATATTACAGATTATTATAAAACTCTAAGAGTTTCTTTTCCTCATTTTGCCAGTTGTAAATTTCTTTCACTTGAATCAGATTAGAAATAAAACTAGATTTATTTTTTTGACTAAGAGACATGACTGCCTCCTTCCATGATTCAGTAGTTTCCTCTTTGACAGCCATTCCTACTCTATTTTTTTCTACGAAGTTTCGACAATCTTCTAGAGCATTTACTAAAATAGGAATTTCAGAATGAACATATTCAAAAAGCTTATTAGGCATACAATAGAAATGATTCAAACATACATTTTCAGTACTAATAATTCCAAAATCAGCCTCTACAGCACTCATTTGTGCGCTAATAATTAAGCCTGTCTCTTATACACATCTGACGCTGCCGACGAATAGAGAGG
>CAJXOV010000497.1 GCA_913057815.1 uncultured Flavobacteriales bacterium | reverse complement strand
AGTTGATAGTTGATAGTTGATAGTTGATAGTTGATAGTTGATAGTTGATAGTTGAATTTATAAAAACTATGAACTATAAACCAAAAACCATGAACTAAAATAGTGTTAGAATCCAAAAAAAATGACCAGTCAAATAGAACTCCGCCACCTCAGATACTTCCTAGCAGTAGCTGAAGAACTACATTTTAGAAAAGCAGCTGAGAAACTGTTTATCTCCCAACCTGGACTAAGTCGACAAATACAACAATTAGAAGCTGAACTAGGCGCAAAGCTAATTTCCAGAACCAATAGAAAAGTGGAACTTACGCCTGCAGGGAGACACTTGGCTCATGAGACTAAAAACTGGATAGAATTGATTCAGTTAGGATTAGAAACAACCAAGCTTATTCACGAAGGAGCTGAAGGAACTCTTAAGCTTGGATATGTAGGTTCTGCCATGCAAGGCGTAGTTCCTACTCTACTCCAAAAATTCAAAACCAAGCATTCTACAGTAAGGTTTTCTTTATCAGAAATGGACAACTCCATGCAAGTGCAAGCTTTATTAGATGGAACTATAGATGTGGGGTTTGTTCGATTGACTGATATTCCCAAATCTCTGGAAATGAAAACTGTTTTGACGGAGCCATTCTGTTTGGTACTTCCCAAAAATCATGAGCTAACCAAAGCAGACTTAAAACACATGAACCAGCTGAAGGAAGAATCATTCATCCTTTTCGAAAAAGAATACAGTCCTACTTATTACTCAGAGGTTATGAGTTTGTTTCTAGATTCTGGTTATTCACCTCAGGTTTCACATACTTCAGTAAACGCACTGACTATTTATAAAATGGTTGAAAGTGGATTCGGGCTAGCTGTGGTTCCCGAATCTCTTAAAAACACCTTTAGTCTTGATATTAAATTCATAGACCTTAAAGAGTTTCCACAGCGAACGAACCTAAATGTAGTTTGGAAGAAATCCAATCAAAATTCAGTATTGCCATTTGTGTTTGAAGAATTGCAGATAGACTAAAACAAAGCGTAAAAAAACTTTGTGCTTCAAACGTCAAACATCAAACTTTAAAATTAATTTTCAGTCATGATAAATTCTGATTTTAGAACTCCTGGAATAACATATCTGAATACTGCTCATGATGGTCTTTTTAGCAGAAAGAATGCAGAAAAACTGCACTCGATTAGAACTGAGGCGTTAGATAACATCACTAAAGTACGTGCTGAATTTGCCGCTGAAGGAGCTCCTAAAACACAAGCATTACTGGCTGAATTTCTAAATTGTTCTGAAACAGAACTAGCGTTAGTTAATTCATTTTCTGTAGGGTTCAACTACTTACTTCCTTCGCTTGAGGTATTTAAAAAAGTGATGGTTTTAGATAATGATTACCCGAGTTTGTGGATGCCTATGGGACTAAGAGATTTCGATATGAAAGTGATTTCTCCTGATTCTAGAAATCGGTTTTCAGCTGAGTCTATTATAGAACATGCTGAAGAATTCAAACCAGAAATCATAGCCATGAGCCATGTACAGTATTCTTCAGGGTATTTGGCAGACATCAAGACTATAGGTGAATACTGTTCTGATAACAACATCATTTTTATAGTAGATGCCACACAGAGTTTTGGTTGTGTTCCATTAGACCTTCAAGAATTAAAAATAGATGTGCTTTCTGCCAGCACCTATAAGTGGGTTTGCGCAGGACATGGAGCAGGTTTCGTTTACATCAATCAGGAATTACAATCTAAAATCAAGTTTAAACTTGGCTGGTATGGAGTAGCTCATAAATTCGGAAAAGAATGGAAAACAAATCAGAGTATTTTCAATCTAAATGCTGGCCATAAAGACCATGAGGCATTCTACAGATTACAATTTGCGTTAGAAGATGCGTTGCAACGCTCAACTGAAAAAACATTTCAGAACAACTCTGGTTTAATTCTAAAACTGAGAGGAATTTTATTAGCCAAAGGCTTGGAACTGATTTCAGATTTCCAAGAAGATGAATATGCAGGAATCATTGTAATTAAGGAACCAGGAGGACTTTTCGAAAAACTAAAAGAAAACAACATCATAGCCACTCAGCGTGGAGAAAGCATCCGATTCAGCTGTCATTTTTATAATGATTCAGCTGACTTAAAACTACTTTCCGAATCTCTCTAAATTGATGGTATAATTATTCTAATCTTAGTTCCCTCCCCTAATTCACTCTCTAAGGAAATAGTACCACCTAATTCAGTAATTTGTCTTTTCACCAAGTAAAGACCCAATCCATTTGACCCCTGCCGGTTAGTAAAGGTTTGATAAGGTTTAAATATAAACTTCCCGTTTTTATTCAAATCGATCCCTATTCCGTTGTCCTCTATTTTTATTTCGACCGAATCATTTTCTATTCTGCTAACCTCAAAATTGAGTGATAGTTTTGTACTCTCAGATTTGTATTTAAAACAATTAGAAACTAAATTCTCCACTATACTCTGCACATACTCGAGTCTACTTTTAAATCCTTTAGCTCGAATGTTGAGATTTATTAGATGACCCTTCTCTAAAATTTCGGAGGTATATGGCCTGTCTCTTATA
>CAJXOV010000496.1 GCA_913057815.1 uncultured Flavobacteriales bacterium | reverse complement strand
GAGATGTAGAGAGGTCTCGTGGGCTCGGAGATGTGTATAAGAGACAGCCAGTATAGTGCTTCTGCTATTAAATCCTGATTTACGCTATACGTACTTACTTTATTGAAGAATGTGGCACTTTCATCATACTTTTTCTGATTGAAGAGTTCAACCGCCCTATTAAAAGTAACCACTTGATATGCCTCTTTAGTTCTTTGATCTTTATTAGGAATTCTATCTAAACTATTTAGTGCAGCTTCATAATTCTTAGATTTCATATACACATTCAATAAGAATTCATAAGCCTCTTCACTTCGTTCAGATTCTGGGTAATCTTTTATGTACTCCTCAAATGCTACTATAGCTTCATGAAACGGATTATAGCTTAACTCAAAAGCCAACTTGGCATAATTGAACAATGCATCTTCTTTAATCTCCGAATCGAAGTCCATTTCGAAAGCTTGCTTAAATGCAGATCTAGCATATGGTTTTTGATCTAATTTCAAGTAGCAATCTGCCATGTGATAATTAGCCAACTGGCTCATTTCATCCTCTTCATCAGTCACTTCAGAAAATAACTCCAGTGCTTTTTCATATTCTCCGTTTCTATAATACACATAGCCTAACTGATAATAATCAGCTCTTACTTTATGCTTCTTAGGTGTTTCTTTATGATATAACTCTAAATATGGAAGGGCTTCATCATACTTATCTTTAATAAAATAAGACTCTCCTACTATTCTAGCTATTTCAGGAACCCTTTCCACTGTCACTTGTTCTCCTTCAATAAGGGCAGGAGCATATGCTAACACTTCATTATATTTCTCTTGTAAGAAATAAATTTGTGCTATGTAATATGGTGTTATTGGTTCAAATGACGGATTCGTTTTGAGTAAAGAAAAACCATCTAACGCTGTTTGATAATTTCCCTCCTCATAAGCTATATGCGAATAGTAATAGGTAGCAGCATCCTTATACTCAGACTCTAAGTCTTTAATTTCAAAAAAACCTGGCTTAGCCTGACTATAATTACTTACATGAAAATATGAATACGCTCTTTTGTACTTATAAGCTATCTCTTCATCACCTTTTAGCTTATGTTCTTTCACCTTCTTAAACCAGTAAGTTGACTTTTTATACTTCTTTTTTTGGAAATTATAATCTCCAAGTTTCATGTATATTTTTTGAACCCAAGGGCTATCTGGATGTTCAATCGTGAAACGCTCTAGTAAGAACTCCGCATCTTTGTGCTGTAAATAAAGGGCGCATATCCCTCTATAGTACTCCGAATTCACTCGGATTTCTTGGTGCGGGTCTGAAATATCTTGAATGGTTGTTTCGAAATATTGCAACGCGGATGCGTACTTTTCTTTTTCAAAGAAATGAAGGGCCTCATTGTATTCATAGTATTCTGAATAATCTATGGCCGTTTTTTGAGCTAAAGATGAATTCACCCAAGCCGTTAACACTACTAATATCACTGCTATTCTAATCCCCATTGGCTTATTGATTTTAAGCGGTTATAATCTTTTAAAATTAGGTCGGACTAGTTGTGGTAATGACTTTTTACAGTAAAATTCTTAACGCAGTTCTGTTAAAGTTATTTCAATAGTCTTTTGTCTTCAAGATTATTCTCATTTCCACAAAATGTGCCAAGCTTTATATATCAGTGAATTTTCACTTTTTTAAAACTGCACCTATCCGCCTACACCCCCATAGTCCGCTGTCCTACTTACTTCCTATAGTGTAAAACCGTAGAATCCCAAACAATAAATGTAAATGAGTAATAAATATCTATGTTCAACTTGGAATTTACCTGACCCTAAAGTGTTGCTGCTCTTTATGGCCTTGTTTTTCTTGGCATCGTTTAAGATGCTTAGCCAATGTGCCGTGGAAATAGACTTTAATGAGTGGAGTGAAGTTGGACCTTCCGGAAACGGTGACTGGTCTCCTTCATCAAATGGTGAAAGTGTTTTTCAATCAGTTAACGGAAATCCAACATTTTTTGTAAGTCCTTCTGAATTCATGAATGTGAGGATTACCGGATCCATTCAAGTAGAAGAATCCACCTTTGATGATGACTTTGTAGGTTTTGTATTCAGCGCATTAAGCCCTACAACTTCAACAGGAAGCAGCAGCACTAATTTAGATCTTTGGTTATTAGATTGGAAAAGTGGATTTCAAAGCACAGCAGATGAAGGTTTTTCACTCATTAGAATAAATGACACTTTTGATTTTTCAGTAAATGAGGAATTCATGCCTTATTTCTGGACTCATGGAAACAGTGATGGATTTGACGTAAAAGAAGAGGTATATGGAACAGGATTGGGATGGATTCCCGGTCAGCTGCACAATTTTGAATTATTATTAGAAACAGACAGGGTACAAATATTTGTAGATGGTAATTTAATCATTGATAGGTCAGACTGTTTTGACATAGGAAGCTTTGGATTCTATAACTTCTCTCAGGAGAATGTAGAGTATTCCGATTTCACTTATGAGATCTTCACAAACTTCGAAATTCCATCTGAAATATGCATGGGATCTTCTCTTTCCCCTTCAGCTGTCTCTTATACACATCTCCGAGCCCACGAGA
>CAJXOV010000495.1 GCA_913057815.1 uncultured Flavobacteriales bacterium | reverse complement strand
ACCAAAAGCGAGCTCAAACATTTTGGAATTAAACAAGAAGTTTTATTAGGGATTTTAGAGTGGACTAAAATTCAAGAACACACAGGAAAAACAATTAAGTATCAATCAGTTTCCAAGTTCCCAGAAGTTCAAAGAGACTTAAGCCTCCTTTTAGATGAAAACATCACCTATCAGGAACTAGAAAGTATAGCTAAATCTATAGGAGGAAAAATTCTTAAAAGCATTTCTCTATTTGATGTTTACGAAGGAGACAAATTGGCCAAGGGGAAGAAAAGTTATGCCCTCAGATTCACACTAGGAGACTCCACCAAGACCCTTGAAGATAAAACCATAGAAAAAACAATGGAACGCATCCTTAAGGCATTTCAAGAAAAGCTAAAGATCGAATTGAGATAAAATAGGAATATTAATTCAAGACATAAAAAAAAGGCTACTCATCTGAGTAGCCTTTTTTAGTTATAAGAGAATTATACTCTTATCTATTTCTTTCATCTTTAACAAAATTCGAAGTTAACGATGCTCTTATTCTATTGTACATATTCCCAAAAGTTGTTTGTAACGCTACTTGGTCATCTGAATAACTAGCTTTTTCAGGAGCCAATGTCTTATCATTAACCTGAATAACTATAACCCCAAGATCACCTTTTACTACAGGAGACAATACATTTGATGATGAACCAAAAGCAAACCCTACAGCTTGTGGCTCGTTATTACCTAATCCGCTTAGATTATTAGAGTTCAATGAAAGTTTAGCCGTATTCTTAACAGCTCCATCTACATTAGCCACTATATCTTCTAAATTCTTCCACTTAGCCATTCCGTCTTTAAGATGATTGTATTTAGCCTCTTTTAAAGCATCAGCCCTCATATCATCCGCTACTGTAGTAAACTCAGGAGTCTTTTCATCCTGAATCTTAGAAATAGTAGCTACTATATACTTCCCATCTACTTCAAAGATTTTAGAAACATCATTTATGCTAGCTTCTCTTGAATTGGTCCATCTCACTATTTCCTCAGAATTAGCTATAGAAGGAATAGTTTTACTAGTCACACTTACCTTCTGAGTAGCTACTGCTAAACCTTGCTCTTCAGCTGATTCTACCAAGTCAATACCAGAAGAAAACTTCAATGCAAATGAACTCACCTCAGAATATAATTCATCTTGAGTATCATCAGAAGGCGCTATCACATCTGAAATTACAGCTAAAACAGAGTTTTTACCGTCATATTCAAAATTAGTAGCTTCATAAACACTTACTCCACCAGGAACTTGAGCTATGCTGACATTCCCTTTTACAGCACCCATAAGATTTGTTCTAAGCTGATTCTTTACTTTTTGACTAGGATTAACCTCGTCATCAGCAGCTAACCATCCTAATGAACCTCCTTTAGTTGATGTGCTATCATCCACAGACCAACTAGATGCCAAACTAGAAAAACTAGCTCCATCTTCTAACAGAGTTTTTAAACTATCAGCTAAGGCCATAACAGAATCTCTCTCTGCCGGTCTGAATCCAGAAGCTAGAAAAATATGTCTACCATTCACTCTAGAAACTATAGGTTTCTTTTCTATAATCTTGCTCAATTTATAAGAACCATTATCTTCATATGGTCCTACTACACTTCCTACATTTCCAGAAACCAACAAAGAATCAGTTAACCCTGCTGTAGAACCAGCCGTGTAAACCTCTTTAACAAATATCCTGTCACTAGAGTTATCAATAACAAAGACACTATCGTCAGGCGCAACTTTAAAATCTTCACTTAAACTAGAAAGCACTTGATAAATATTAGTTGAATCAGAAGCAGAAGGAAAAACATCATATGACAATACCCTAATCTCTCTAAATGGTCTCTGCTGGTACTTAGGATTCATTTTATTCCTATTGAAAAAACTCATCACCTCACTATCCGAAACAGTTACTGTTGAATCTGAAATATCTGAGTATTTCACTGAGGCAAATGTAGCTCCAGCTTGATCATTTTTCATAAGATAATCTCGTTCCGCATCTAATGAATTGGCATAAATTCCTTTCTTAAGCAAAGACTCTAGCTTTTCTAGCTTGTATCTTTTAATGATCATTTGTCTTTGAGCTCTTTCTGCTACCACTTCTTGAGTTTCAAAAAGGTTTCTAGCTCTATCCCTAGACTCATCAGTAACTGTACCTCCATAGTACGCCTGTTTCACCATTGCGGAAGGACTCACACCAAATCTAACATCATCAAATTCATCTTCACCTACTACATAACCAGCAGCTTCGATATCATCAGCATATAGAGTTTCATTCACTAAATCAGTCCAAGCGGCACTCGAAATGTTATCGTCACCTCTATAAAGATTCGACTGTTGCACATCTAAAAGATTTTTTTGAAAAGAAGCTTGATTAATTACGTTACCGTCTATTTCACCAATGCTTCCGCCTCCAGCATTACCACCAAAAAGTGATCCTACCGCATCTGGCGGAACTAAAAATGCTAACATACCTAAACCGATAAAGAAAATTAGAAGCCCTCTTCTCTTACGGATATTATCAATCTGTCTCTTATACACATCTCCGAGCCCACGAGACCTCTCT
>CAJXOV010000494.1 GCA_913057815.1 uncultured Flavobacteriales bacterium | reverse complement strand
AGGTCTCGTGGGCTCGGAGATGTGTATAAGAGACAGATCTATACTCAACTCTTTTCTAAAGCCGATTCTTGTTTTCATGACTATACCAGCTACGTTAGTCACTTTAGGCTTGTTTTTATTTGTTATTAATGCGGTAATTGTCTTGATAGCCGATTGGTTTATAGATGGTGGTTTTCAAGTAGACAATTTTGGTTATGCTTTACTCTTTAGTATTGTGCTTTCAATCTTTTCAAGTTTTATTGAGAGGGTAACAGGTCAAAAGAAAAGTAAAAAGAAGAAGATTAATTAAACCTTTCGAGGTAATGTTGGTCTAAGTAGTAGTTATTAACTTAAACGAAAAATCATGAAAGGAATAAAATTAATCTTAACAGTATTTGTAGTCCTTATTGGGTTGACAGTGAGCGCTCAGGAAAACCACAAGAAAAGTTCTAAATCTGATAAAATGGCCCTTGAACTAGGGTTGGATGAAAAACAGAAAGCTGAAGTCGTATTGATTCTGGCAGAGTCAAAAAAAGAAATGAAAGCACTTCGAGCAAATGAAGTTTTAGGTGAAGTAGAAAAGAAAAAAGCAAAGAAGGCAATTCAAGATAGCAAAGAGAATAAACTATCTTCAGTATTCACAGAAGAACAATCCAAGCTCTATCATGACTTGAAAAAGAAGAGAGCTGAAGTAAAAAAGGAAGGAAGACAAGATAGGATGGCAGAAAGGCTAGACTTGACAGAGAACCAAGGTCTGGAAATAGAGGCCATTAAAGAGAAAGCGAAAGGGGAAAGAAGAGCTATTACTTCTAATACATATTTAACTAAAGAACAAAAATCAAAGCAGTTGAAGCAGGTAAGAAGAAAGATGGACGCTCAAACTAAAGAAGTGCTTACCGAAGAACAATATGTCAAGATGAAAGCTATAAAGCAGGAGAAAAGAACCGAAAAGAGTAGCTCAAGGGAAAAGAAATAATAAAATAGCATCATATATATGATAGAGCTACTTCCTAATTGGAAGTGGCTTTTTTGTGCTTTGTGTTTGTTCATCGAGTGTGAACAACTCTTAGCATATATATAGAGGAAGAACAGCAGGCTACAAATACTTTTGTAACCCTTAAAAAAATGTGAAAAATGACAAATAAATTTTGGTTCAATTGTCGAGTAAGATGGAAAAAGCCTGATGCTGATGGAGTAGAGTCTAATATTACTGAGCAGTATTTATTAGAAGCCTATACATACACTGAAGCTGAAACTGGAATTAATCAAGTAATGAGTGAGCTTGGTGGAGGAACTTTTCAATTATTGGCTATTACTAAAACCAACATCGTAGAAGTGCATGACACTGAAGCTGAAGGAATGTGGTTTAAAGTCAAACTATCAATGGTAGCATTTGATGATGAGAGTGGAAAAGAGAAGCAGTCTTCTTTCAACATGCTTATCGATGCTGAAAACGTTAGAGATGCATATGACAGAGCCAAAGGCATTATGAAAGATAGTGGAACTGGTTATGTTATTCCTAGTGTCGTATATACAAAATTTGCTGATGTCTTTAGAGCTGCTGATTTTGATATAGCACCTGAGGGATTTGTCCCAGTTGAGTCTGTTGAGGAAACTCAGGAATCTTAAATCTCAATAGGACTCAAAGAATACCCCAAAGGAATTTTCGAATGATGATAGATTATCCATAGATTAGCTTTGAGACTAACTATACATCATGAAGAATTATTCGGTTTATTTGACCAAAGATGAAAATGGTTCAACTTTTAGTGCATCTAATTCTGATGGATATGAGATGACCATTAATGGTTTAAGCGGGGAAGATGAAGGAAGGGGCATCTCTCCTATGGAAATGATGCTTTCAGCAGCTGGAGGCTGCGCTTGTATAGATGTGGTTTGTCTTTTAAAGCAGGCTGGCGAAGAGTTAGATAACTTCACAGTGAAAGTGAACGGGAGCAGAAACATGAGAGAAACTCCTGCCTATTTTCGGGAAGTAGAGTTGCTTTTTACTGCTACAGGCGTAGTAGAAATAAGTAAACTAAAAAACATAGTAGAACTTAGTCTTCAGAAATACTGTACCGTAGGTCGTACGTTAGAGGCATTTTCTAATATGTCCTGGAGCTTAAACTATAATTCTGAACAATCGGATCTCTACCCTTTAGTAATTGATAAATCACAAGACTCTAATGAGGTTTTACTTAGAGCTAAAAATAATCTGAACGCGTCTATTTGAATCTCCATTTACAGGCTGGGAAGAACCCATGGATGAAGAACGTATTTCATCTTCACTAACCCCGTTAGTCACTAAGAAGTCCTTTACTTGATCAGAGATTACTTTTCCTAATTCATAGTCTTTTTTAGAATTGGAAGTAGGATCCGTATGACAAATAATGTTTGCCCCTAATCCATTTTTCATCATTTCATTAGCTATAGACTTCAATTTAGTAGAAATAGCCTCGTTCAATATGTTCTTTTCATTTTTAGAGAAGAATAAAGTGAGTATTTCAGGAGACTCTGAAAAAGCAGCCTCAGACAAATCCCCATTTTCAATTCGGAATGAGTAAGCTCTGTCTCTTATACACATCTCCGAGCCCACGAGACC